>JANMZP010000281.1:0-1579 GCA_031383435.1 Betaproteobacteria bacterium
GACGGCTACGAGGCCTACAAGGGCGAGATCGCCAGCCGCAAGAACGGCGTGCTGATCAGCATGGATGCCGGCGAGATCTTCACCTATGCGCTGGGCAAGCTGGACGACCGCGGCCGCATGTTTGTCAGGCCCAATGACCCCGTCTACGAGGGCATGATCGTGGGCATCCACAACCGTGACAACGACCTGGTGGTCAACGCCACCCGCACCAAGCAGCTGACCAACTTCCGCGTCAGCGGCAAAGAAGACGCGATCAAGATCACCCCGCCGATCGAGTTGACGCTGGAGTACGGCGTCGAGTTCATCGAGGACGACGAGCTGGTGGAGATCACGCCCAAGTCGATCCGGGTGCGCAAGCGCTTCTTGAGCGAGCATGAACGGAGACGCGCTTCCCGCGAAGCTGCTTGACGCAGCTCCGCGCAAAGCCCGTCCCCGCTCCCGAGCGGGCTTTTGCTGCACCCCCTGCCCCCCGCCATGCGGGGGCTCCAGTTTGAGGATTGCCCGGGCCGCTTTGCGGCCCTCTTCAATGCCGAGCACGATGCGTCTATCCCACTCGCGCGCTGTGTTGTTGATGCTGCTGGTCACGCTGCTGTGGAGCACCGCAGGCGTGGTCACCCGCCACCTTGAAGCCGCGCGCAGCTTCGAGGTCACCTTCTGGCGCAGCGCCTTCACGGTGGCGGCGCTGTTGCTGGCCCTGCTGTGGCTGCGCGGCCCGCGCTTGTGGGCGGATATCCGGAGCGGCGGTTGGGCGCTGTGGGCCTCGGCGCTGTGCTGGGCGGTGATGTACACCAACTTCATGCTGGCCCTCACGCTGACCACGGTGGCCACGGTGCTGATCACGATGTCGATTGCGCCGCTGCTGACCGCGCTGTTTTCGCGTGTCTTCTTGCAACACCGGCTGCCCGGCCGCACCTGGGCCGCCATCGCGGTGGCCGGCCTGGGCATCGCCTGGATGTTCGGCCGGCAGGCACTTGAACAGGCACATGCCGGCGGTGGCTCGATGACCGGCGCGCTGGTGGCCCTGGGCGTGCCGATTGCCGGTGCCACCAACTGGACGCTGTTGCAGCACCTGCACCAGCGCCACGCGCGCGACCCGGCGGTGCAGGCCCCTGACATGCTGCCGGCCGTGCTGCTGGGGGCGCTGATCTCCGCGCTGGTCACGCTGCCGATGTCGCTGCCGCTGTCAGCCACCGCGCCTGACCTGTCGCTGCTGGCACTGCTGGGGGTGTTCCAGCTGGCCTTGCCTTGCTTGCTGGTGGTGCAACTCACCCGGGTGCTGCCGGCGCCCGAAATCGCGCTGATCGGCCTGCTGGAAGTGGTGTTTGGGGTGCTGCTGGCCTGGGCCGGTGCGGATGAAGCGCCCGGGCCAAGCGCGCTGGCCGGTGGTGCGCTGGTGATCGGCGCGCTGCTGTTCAATGAATGGCTGGCGCTGCGTGAGCGGCGATGGGCGGCGGCCACTGCTGCCCGGCTGTGATCGCCGCGGCCGCGCCGGGCATCGCGGCTGGCTGCACCGCTGGGGTTCTGCCGGGTCAGCGCCAAAATCCGATCCGCCACAGGCCTGCGGCGGTCTGCGAGCGTG
>JANMZP010000282.1:0-20304 GCA_031383435.1 Betaproteobacteria bacterium
GACGGCTACCTGGGCTGGGGCACCAGCAGCACCGGCCTGGCCTACCTGTTCCGCAAGGCCACGCAGGGCGACTACAGCGGCCCCTATGCCAAGACGGCACTGCGCTTGCGTGAACGCGGCTTCGACGACTTCACGTTCTACACGCGCGAACTCGACGACGTGACGCGCCAGACCTGGTGGCGCCAGGCGCAACGTGGGCCGCGCTTCAAGAGCGGCGAAGACGCGCCGATGCAATTCAACGTCGCTGCGCTGACCGAGACCGCCATGCAGCTGTGGATGAGCGACTCGCTGCCCGCCAACGAGCGCAAGGGCGGCCTCGGCGCCTTCGTGCAGGCCATGTTGACGCCTAGCTTTCCGCCGCCCGAACTTGCAGACGTGGCCGTGCTGGACATGAACGGCACGCTCGATGAGGCGATCCCGCCCAAGACCGTGGATGCGCACCGCCAGGTGATGGAGCCCGCAGCGCGCAAGTACCGCGTGCTGCGCGTGCAGGACATGCACCATTACCTGTACACGCAGGACAGCATCGATGTCGTGGGCAAGCTCTGGCTGCGCTTCATTGCCTCGGGCTATTTCGACCACTGAACCTCGAAGAACGCGCATGCCGAACCGCCAATCCGCTCCAAATCCCGGCGCCCCGCGCAACCGCTTGCGCCGTCTGCTGGCGCTGTCGGCGGCTGGTGCCATGGCCGGCGGCCTGTCCGGCCTCGCAGGGCCGGCATCGGCCCAGTCCGTCGACGCCGCAGTGCTGGCCCGCACGCTGTCGCCCGACCGCGAGCAAAAGCTGCTGGCCGGTGCGCGCAAGGAGGGCGAGGTCTCGGTGTATACCTCGCTGACCTCGGAAGAGGTGCTGGGCCTGACCGCAGCGTTCGAGAAGAAGTACGGCGTGAAAGTCAGGACCTGGCGCGCCAGCTCCGAGAAGATCCTGCAGCGCACGCTCACCGAGGCACGTACATCGCGCTTCGAAGTCGATGTGATCGAGACCAACGGACCTGAGCTCGAGGCGCTGTACCGCGAACGTTTGCTCCTGCCGCTGGCCACGCCGCACGCGGCCGATCTGCTGCCGCAGGCCTTGCGCCCGCACGGGCACTGGGTGGGCACGCGCGTGAACATGTTCGTGCATGCCTACAACACGCAGCTGGTGAAGAAGGATGAGCTGCCCACCAGCTATGCCGATCTCACGCACCCGCGCTGGAAGGGCCGCTTGGGCATCGAGGCCGAGGATGAGGACTGGTTCGCGATGGTCATCAGGAGCCTGGGTGAAGACGCAGGGCTGAAGACCTTTCGCGAGATCGCGCGAACGAATGGCTTTTCAGTGCGCAAGGGCCACACGCTGCTGGCCGGGCTGGTCGCCTCGGGCGAGGTGCCGCTGGCGCTGACGACCTACAGCCACGGCGCAGACAAGCTGAAGGCCAAGGGTGCGCCGGTGGAATGGTTCGCGCTAGCCCCTGCAGTGGGGCGCGCCAATGGCGTGGGCATCCCGCGCGGCGTGGCGCATCCGCATGCGGCCCTGCTGTTCACGGACTTCCTGCTCGGCCCCGAAGGGCAGGCGGTGCTGGCGCAGGGCGGCTACGTGCCCGCCAACAAGCGCCTGCCCAACCGCGCCCACGAGCTGCCGCTGGTCTTCGTCGACCCCGCGGTGGTGCTGGACGAAGACGCGAAGTGGAAGAAGCTGTACGCCGAGATCGTGCTCGGCGCCGGCCGATGATCACCAGGAGGAGACCATGAACCCTGACAGCCTCGACCCTGCCCGTACCGCGCTGCTCGTCTTCGACCTGCTGCACGGTCATGTCAACAAGGACGCGCCGACCCGTGCCCGCTTCGAACCCGTCATCGCCCAGGCCGGGCGGCTGCTGGATGCCATGCGTGAGGCCGGCTGCATGGTCGCCTACGCGCATGCCGACCACCGTGCCGACCGCGCCACCAGTGCGGTGATCCTGCGCGACACCGACAACCGGCTGCGTCCCATCGCGCCGGGCCAGGCGTCCTTGCACAAGCCGCTGCTCACCGGCGGCACGGCGCAGACACGCATCATCGAAGAACTGCAGCCGCGGCCCGAGGACTACCTGATCCCCAAGCACCGCTGGAGCGCCTTCCACGGCACTTATCTCGAGCTGGCGCTGCGCACGCGAAATATCCAGAACCTGGTGCTGTGCGGCGGCAGCACTGATGTCGGCGTGGCCAGCACCGCCTATGCGGCACGCGACCTCGACTACGAGCTCGTCATCGCCAGCGACGCCTGCACCTCGCCGGAGGCCGACAATCACGAGCAGTTCATGACGCGCATCTTCCCCCGCATGTCGCGCGTGCGCACCGTGATGCAGTTGCTGGAGATGCTGCGGCCTGCTGCGGGCTGATCGAAGGGCACCGCCTGCACACGCGGGCATGCGGTTCGAGAAGCTCCGGCTGCGGTAGCTGGCGTCGGCGTGCGGCTCTCAGGATCGGCCGGCGGTGGCGAAGCGCCAGGCCGCGGCGTCTGCGGCGTTCATCTGCGGGAAATACAAGGGTTGCCCGGCCCGGTTGGTGGCCGCGCTCGGTGCCGTGTACCGCTTGAACTCGCCGTGCAGGAGCCGGCACGCCGGTCAGCGGCGCGCAGGGCGAATTCGAGTTCGATGCCATTGATCGTCAACTCCAGCGCGTTGACGATCTTGGCCACCATAGCCCCCGTCAGCGGGGCCGTGATCGCGTCGAGGAACTGAGTTTGGTCTGACCCACGTCGATCACCAGCAGCCTCGCGAGAGTCGAGCGCGTGCGGGTCTGGCCAGTAGTGAGGGGTCGGTCAGACTGTTGGAAAGCGGCCGCTCGCTGGCAACCTGATCTCCGTGGAACTTGCGCGTTCAGGGCAACAACTTTGGCGCGGAAGCAGACCAGGCGCAGCAACTTGTGCACGACCTGTAAGGATTGGGTGGCGCAGACGTCTTTAAGTACTTTGCTGATCATCAAGAACCAAGCCATGAAGATTCACGGCGTGCCCACGGTTGCAATCATCGTGATATTCAGGTCCCTCACGGCCCCGGCCGTCTTCCTCTTGCGTTTGAATTGAGGCGTTTCCCATGGCAAGCGTTCGTACAGGCCGGCAAGGCGTGTTGCTGGTGGTGGATGTGCAAGTCGGCGTGTTACGCGAAGCCTGGGACGCCGCCCGCGTCATCGGCAATGTGGCCCTGGCGGTGGAACGTGCGCGGCAGGCCGGCGTGGCGGTCATCTGGGTGCAGCACCACGACCACAACCTGGCGCACGGCAGTGCCGACTGGCAGTGGGTGCCGCAGTTGGTGGCGGCACCCGGCGAGACGCAGATCTTCAAGTCCTGCAACTCGGCTTTCGAGCAGACGCCGCTGGAAGCCGAACTGGCCCGCCTGGGGGCCACGCACATCACCCTGGCCGGCGCGGCGACGAACTGGTGCATACGCGCCACGGCCTACGCTGCGCTGGAACGTGGCTACGACCTGACACTGGTGCAGGACGCGCACACCACCGACACGGTGGTGCTGGACAGCGGCCAGCGCCTGGAAGCGGCCGACGTGGTGTAGGAATTGAACATGGCGATGACTTGGCTGCGGTATCCCGGCCGCGTCAACGCCACAGCGCCGGCGCTGACGGTGGACTTCAACACGGCGGGCGGCATGCAGGATTGAGCAAGCCGGGCACCGCGCAGAATCGCGCCATGCCCAAACCCCTTCGTTTTTCCCTGGCCGCCAGCATGCAGGCGATGCTGCTTCTCTGGACCGGCGCTGTGCGCGCGGCCGACGCGCCTGCCCTCACACCACCCCCACCACCGCCGCTGGCCGCCATCGCCAACCTGGACCTGGCCCGCTACATGGGCCCGTGGACCGAGATCGCGCGCTACCCCAATCGCTTCCAGAAGCAGTGTGCGGGCGCTTCCACTGCCACCTACAGCCTGCTGCCCGCCGGCACAGTGCGTGTGGTCAACCGTTGCCCGCAGGCCGATGGCAAGGTGGACGAAGCCATTGGCGAAGCGCGGCGCATCGGCCCACCCGGGTCAGCCCAGCTGCAAGTGCGTTTCGCCCCAGCCTGGCTGTCTTTCCTGCCGATGGTCTGGGGCCGCTACTGGGTGGTGGAACTGGACGAGGCCTACCAGTTGGCCGTGGTCAGCGAACCCACGCGTGAATACCTGTGGGTGCTGTCGCGCCAGCCCAGCTTGTCGCCAGCGGCCTGGTCGGCATTGACCGCGCGGCTGCAGGCCATGGGCTTCGAACCATCACGCCTGCTGCGCACGGCACCGCTGACTTGATGGGTTGACCGTTCAGCGCGAGTCGGCCAGCCGCACCAACCGCTTCAGTTCTTCGTCGTCGCGGCGGCAGGCGACGTAGTTGGGACCCATGAAGTCTTCAAGCTCCCAACGGTAGTCTTGAAACAGCACACCTTCGGGGTAGAGCTTGCCCAGGCAATAGCCCATCGGTTCCAGCAAGGCGTAGAAATCCTTCAACAGGAAGCGGCTCTCGAGCGGGCCGCGGTTGTATTCGAAATGGAGCATTCGGATGCGCCCGGCCTGCAACTCGGGTGCCAGGCCCTTCAGCACCAAAGCCTCGGCACCTTCGACGTCGATTTTCAGATAGTCGATGTGGTCGATGGCCTGTTCGCGGACATAGTCGGAACCACTGCGCAGCTGGCCTTCAACCGTGATGCGGTGTTGGGTGCTGCCGAAGGCATAGATGCTGGAGACCAGCGTGCTTTCAGGATTGACGAAAATTGTGACCGATCCGGCTTGGTCACTCAGGCCAAAGGCATTCAGAACCGTGCGGTGGGCATCAGCGGACAGTGTCCGGCTAAGGACTTCAAAGGTGCCGGGAACGATTTCGAAACAGTGCACCCGCGCCTTGGGGTGGTGCTGCAGGGCTTCGGTTGCCCACTCGCCGATGTTGGCACCGACATCGAAAATGGTCTTGAAGCCCAAGCTGCCAGTGCGTTGGAGCAGCCACGACTCGCCATTGACAGCGGCGTAATTGGTCACCCCATAGAACTCGGAAGCCAGGCAACGCGCATAGAAAGCCAGACGCTGAACATTCGTGCGATCGCGCTCGCGGCCGTAGCGCCGGGCCAGACCTTCAGCGCTGTGGTCATCCAACCGCCGCAGGGATCGTGCCAGCACCCCGGTCAGGGCCATGGTGAGGTTCTTGGAGAAGTTCGGCATTCAGGCACTATGGTTTTGCGGGATTGTGCCGTGGCCGCGTGGCCGCGCGGCTTGGCCGTCACGGCACCAGCCGTTAAAAAAAAGCGAACCTGCTGACCCCGTGCGGCCGGTTCGGAGTGGCCGCACAAGAATCTGCGTCGCGGCAACGGCAGCCTTTCATGCTGTCACCGGATCCCGATCACCTTGTGCGTTTGGACGCTCAGGCTCCACTGCGGGTGCGCCTGGCAATAGGCAATCGCCAGTGCGGTGTTCGTGCTTTGCAGCGGGCCGTCCATGGGCTGCAGGTAGAAACGTTCGAAGTCCAGCGCGGCCACGGCCTGCAGGTCGGTGCCGGGCTGCGGGAACACCAGTTTCAATTCCTGGCCTGAGCGCTGCACCAACGGCGCACCGGCTTTCGGGCTGACGCACAGCCAATCGATCCCGGCCGGCGCGGCCAGGGTGCCGTTGGTTTCGACGGCGATCTTGAAGCCCAGCGCGTGCAGCGTGGCGATCAAGGCCTCGTCCAGTTGCAGCAGGGGTTCGCCGCCGGTGATGACGACGAAACGGTGAGCGGCGTCGGCACTGGGCCAGAACGTGGCGATGGCGGCGGCCAGCGTCGTGGCGTCGGCAAAACGCCCGCCGCCGCTGCCATCGGTACCGACGAATTCGGTGTCGCAGAAGCGGCAGACGGCGGTGGCGCGGTCGGCTTCACGGCCGCTCCACAGGTTGCAGCCGGCGAAGCGGCAGAACACCGCCGGCCGGCCGGCGTTGGCACCTTCACCTTGCAGCGTGTAGAAGATTTCCTTGACGGCGTAAGTCATCGAGAGGCCGACACTTGAAGCGTTAGACCGGCATGGCCGGAGCGCCCGGCGAACCGGACGCGTAGGCCACGATGGACCCGCAACCACGCGCCTCGTACAGGTCGACGCGCGCCAGCTGCGGCAGGCTGGGTTGGGCCTGCGCCAGCACCCAGGCGGCCAGCGTGGCGGTGTCGCCGTCGGCCAGGCCGGCCTGTTCGTGCAGCGGGTGGTGGTCCAGCGCCTTGAAGATGGGGTTGAACAGGGCTTTGACGTCACCGAAGTCCAGCGTCCAGCCCATCAGCGTGTCCAGCGGGGCGTGCAGGTGCAGGCGCAGCGTGTAGGTGTGGCCGTGCACGGCGGCGGCGGGGGTGCCGGGCGGTGCGCGTTTCAGCTGCACGGCGCTGTCGAGCGTGAAGTCTTTCCAGATGCGGTACTCACGCCCGTCGAAGTTGGCCCCGCAGGATGCCGTTTCATAGACCGTGACCCAGCTCAGTTCGGGCAGGCCGGGTTTCAGTTGTTGCCACAGCCAGGCCGACAGGTTCTCGCTGGTCGGGTTGTGCAGACCGGGGATGTCGTTCAGGCAGTGGTAATTCAGCTGCATCTGCAGCGGTGCCCACAGCGCGTCGATGTGGTCGTAGTCGATGCCGATCGGCCCGCTGCCCAGGTCCTGGTTGGCGTGGACGATGGCTTCGAAACCGTGGCCATGCAGGCGGCCGCATGGGTGGCCGATGGACACGTTCGGCAGGCGGTGCGCGGCCTGGAAACGGTAGCGGCGCCAGACGTGGGCCTGGCCGTTGCGGTCCAGGTCCACGCCTTGGTGGGCGGTGCTCTGGATGGCCACGCGGTCGATGCCGGGAACGTTCAAGCGCTGACGTATCCAACGCGCCAGGTTCTCGTCGGTGGGCACGTCCAGTTGCGTGTTCAGGTGGGCGTAGTCCAGCGGGGCCACGCAGGCCCGCAGGCGCTCCTGCAGCGTCAGCACCTCGCCACCCGGAAAGGCGGCCCAGCCGGCGGGCAAGTCGGCATAGACCGTGGCCTGGAAACCGTGGCCGTGCAGGCCCCGGCTGCGGTGGCCTGCAGGCAGCACGCTGACCGAGCGGGCGGCTTCGAAGTCGGCGGACGCAGCCGTCAGCACGCGGTGGGCTGCTGTCATGCGCTGGCGTCCCCGTTCATGCCCGCGTGGGCGCCCCCGTTCGCGGCCATGTACTGCGCGTAACCCGTGCGCCGCAATTCGCAGGCCGGGCATGCAGCGCAGCCATAGCCCCAGGCGTGGCGCAGGTTGCGGTCGCCCAGGTAACAGGTGTGGGTGTGCTCTTGCACCAGGGCCACCAGCGGCGCGCCGCCCAGGGTTTCGGCCAAGCGCCAGGTGGCGGCCTTGTCCAGCCACATCAGCGGCGTTTCCACCACCATGGGCGTGGCCATGCCCAGGCTCAGCGCCACTTGCAGGGCCTTCAGCGTGTTGTCGCGGCAATCGGGGTAACCGGAGTAATCGGTCTCGCACATGCCGCCCACCAGCACCTGCAAACCGCGGCGGTAAGCCACGGTGGCGGCGAAGGTGAAGAAGAGCAGGTTGCGGCCGGGCACAAAGGTGTTGGGCAGACCATTGGCCTGCATGTCAATGGCGCGGTCCTGCGTCATCGCGGTGTCGCTGATCTGGCCCAGCACGGCCAGGTCGATGACATGGTCGGCACCCAGTTTGGCGGCCCATGCGGGATAGGCGGCGCGCAGTTCGCTCAGCACCGTCAGGCGGCATTGCAGTTCGACTTTGTGGCGCTGGCCGTAGTCAAAACCAATGGTCTCGACGTGGTCGTAACGCGCCAGCGCCCAGGCCAGACAGGTGGCGGAATCCTGTCCGCCGGAAAACAGCACCAGGGCCTTGTTGTTCATGCTGCGGTGATGAAGTCGCGCAGCGTGGCCATCGCGGCCACCGGCTCGTCGCGCCAGGCACCATGGCCGGCGTTCGGGAAGGTGACCAGGCGGCCCCAGGGCGCGGGTATCGCAGCCGCGATGTCTTGTGCGTCGGCCAGTGGTGTGACGGGGTCGAGTTCACCCGCCATCACCAGCACCGGGCATTGCACCGCCGCCAGGCCGGGCAGCAGTTGCATGGTCTGCTGCTCACCGCTGGCGCTGGTGAACAGGATGTCTTCGACAAACACCGTGCGCTGGCGGGCGTCGGCGTTGCCCGGCGTGGGGTTGTAGAGGTCACGGCAATGGTCGTTGTAAGGCCCCCAGGTGGCCGGTGCGGGCGCTTGCCAGAAGGCGCGCGCCGCTTCGCGCGCGGCGGAGCCGCCAAGCTTGTCGAACATCACCAGCTTGCGCTCCAGTCCCAGGTGGTGGCTGGTGCTGCTGAGCACCACTTTGGCGGCGTGTGCCGGGTGGCGCACCAGGTAGCGCTGGGCGACGAAGCCACCGAAGCTTTGGCCCAGCACGATGGGTTTGACGATACCCAGCGTGCTGCACAAACGGACCACATCGTCGGCGAATACATCCAGCGTCCACTCATCGGCCGGCCGGCGGTCGCTGCGGCCGTGGCCGCGGTGGTCGACATAGACGATCTGCGCCACATCGGCCAGTTGGCTGAACAAGGGCTTGAAGCTGGAATGGTCGTAGCCCGGGCCGCCGTGCAGCAGGATCAGCGTGGGCTTCTCGCGCATGGCGGGGCCGTCGGGCACCAGGCCGCAGCCTTCGATGTCGACAAACAGGCGTACGCCCGGGGCGATGGTGATCAGCATGGTCGGTTCTGTCGTTCTGTCGGTCTGTCAGCCGCAAGGGCAACCCGCAACTTTAAGCGTGCCGCTGCAAACAAAACGCCCCGCACGGGGCGGGGCGTGGCGTGAACCGCAGGCCTTGCGGCCCGACGGGTTCAGGTCTTACTTCTTGGCGGGGGCGCTGGCGGCCGGGGCGGCAGCCTTGGCATCCTTCGCGGCCTTGGCAGCAGCGGCCTTCTCGGCCTTGGCCTTCTTGGCTTCGTCGGCCGCAGCCGTCTTGGCAGCGGCCTTGTCGGCTTTTTCCTTCTCGGCGGTGGCCTTCTTGTCGGCCTTTTCCTTGGCAGCAGCGGCCTTCTTGTCGGCGGCGCTCATCTCGGCGGGCTTGGCAGCGGCGGGGGCAACCGCAGCGGGCGCGGTGGCTTTGGTCTCGACCTTGGTGGCGGGCATCGGCGACAGGTCTTTCTTGACCGGCTGTGCGGCGGCCGGCTTGGCGGCCACGCCGTTGAAGGTGGCACCGTTGACGGTCAGGCCTTCGGCCGAGAACTTGGCGGCGTTGCCTTCACCCACGCCCTTGACGCGTTCGATGAAGTCGGCCCAGTCCTTGAAGTTGCCCTTGGCGCGCTCGGCGGTGATCTTGCCGGCGATGGCCGGGCCGATGCCCTTGACGCTGTCGAGATCGGCCTGCGTGGCCTTGTTGACGTCAACCGCCGCGAAAGCGATGGCTGCGAACAGCGACAGGAAAACAGCAAGCAGTTTCTTGATCATGGACGTTCCTCAGTGTTGTGGTCGGGGAGCACGCCGCCGGTTGTGGTGTCTGGCGGTCCGCTGCATAACGGGGCCCGTCTGGCCGGCGTTGACCCGGGGCGGGTTTTATCTGGGTGCCTCAGCCAAAGTCACCCAAAGGTCGAGCCCGTGGCCATGGCCCCCATGCGCGCACCGATGGCGTGGAACTGCGCCACCGTCTCGTCGATGATCTGCTGCACCGTCAGCACGCCGTGGATCAAACCCGCCGACTGTCCGGCCAGCGCCGGTGCGGCTTCCATGTCGCCACCGAAATAGACCTGCTGGATGCCGGCGAAGGTGTCGGCCGGCATCAACCCCGCTTCATGGATGGCGGCCGTGCGCTGGCTTTTCAGCGCGCGGATGCAGGGTGTGGCCTTCTTGTTCAGCATCCAGGTGCCGGTGGCTTCGGCGCCAACGATGGCGTTCTTGAAGTTCTGATGCACCGGGCTTTCCGCGCTGGCCACGAAACGGGTGCCCATCTGGATGGCCTCGGCGCCCAGCGCGAAAGCCGCGGCCATGCCGCGCCCGTCGACGATGCCGCCGGCCGCCACCAAGGGCACGTCCACGCGTTCGCGGATGGCCTGCAGCAGCACCAGCGTGCTGACCTCTTCCGGGTTCTTGAAGCCGCCGCCTTCGCTGCCTTCGACGACCAGCCCGTCGACCCCGGCAGCCACGCATTTCAGCGCGGTGTCCAGCGTGGGCACCGCGTGGTAGACCACGATGCCGGCGGCTTTCAGCGGGGCGATGAACTTGGCCGGGCTGCCGGCCGATGTGGTGACAAAGCGGATGCCCGATTCGCACACAAAGCGCAGCATCGCGTCGTCTTTCAGAAAGCGGATCGGCAGGTTCACGCCGAAAGGCAGGCCGCTGGCCAGCATGGTGGCAATCTCACGTTGGCAATTCGCGCTTTCGCCGGACGAGGTTTCGATGACGCCCAAGCCCCCCGCGCGCGACACGGCGCCAGCGAGCTGGCTGCGGGCGATCCAGCCCATCGGCGCTTGCACGATGGGGTAGCGGGCACCGGTGTGGGCCAGGAAGCGGTTCATCGGGGGGTCATCCTTGTTCGAAACTCAATCTTCAAATCGCGGTGCGCGCTTCTCGATGTTCGCGCGCACGGCCTCGCGTTGGTTCGCGCCGGCCATCAGCGCTGCCTGCTCATCGCTTTCGGCCTGCAGCAGCGCGGCGGCTTGGTCGTCCAGCGTGTGGGCCGCGTGATTGAGCAAGCGCTTGCCGGCGCGCACCGCCGACGGGCTGCGCTGCGCGATGGCCAGCGCCAGCGCGTGGGCTTCGGCCAGCGGGTCGGCACACAGGCGCGTGCCCAGGCCGAGTTGCACCGCTTCGGCAGCGCCCAGCACGCGGCCGCTGAAACACAGCTCGCGCAGCACGTCGTCGCGCAACAGGCTGCGCATCAGCACCAGGCCGGCCATGTCGGGTACCAGGCCCCACTTGATCTCCATCACGCTCATCTGCGCGTCGGGCCCCAGCAGGCGGATGTCGGCACCCAGCGCCAACTGCAAACCGCCACCGAAGGCCGCGCCCTGCACGGCGGCGATCACCGGCACGGCCAGCGTGCGCCAGCCCAGGGCGATCTGTTGCGGCCCGTTGGCAATGCCATGGGTGCGCGGGCCCAACGCATTGCGCGGGCTGCCTGCGCTGCCAGCGCTGCCTTCACCGGCTGCGGCGAGCGCCGCAAAGCTGGCCCTGTCCAGCCCCGCGCAGAAGGCGCGGCCCTCGCCGTGCAGCACCACGGCACGCAGGCCGGGTGTGGCGTGCAGCGTGTCGATCACGGCCAGCAGCGCGGCGAACATCGCCGGGTCCAGCGCGTTCAACTTGTCGCCGCGCACCAGCGCCACGTCGGCAACAGCGTGTGCGTCCAGTGTCAGGCGCACGCGCTCGTTGATTGCCGTCATCACGGTCTCAGCAACCGCGCGTGACGGGCATATCCACCTCGGCCGCCATCAGCCCCGTGCGCAGCGCGCGCTGGCGGCCCAGTTCCAGCTTGGCGAGCGATGCGCGGTGCACCTCGTCGGGCCCGTCGGCCAGGCGCAGCGTGCGGGCGCTGGCGTAGAACTTGGCCAGCACGAAGTCGTCCGACACACCGCCGCCGCCGTGCGCCTGGATGGCCATGTCGATGACCTCGCAGGCCATCGTCGGGGCCACCACCTTGATCATCGCGATCTCGGTCTTGGCGATCTTGTTGCCCACGGTGTCCATCCGGTAGGCGGCCTTCAGCGTCAGCAGGCGCGCCATGTCGATCTTGCAGCGCGCGTCGGCGATGCGTTCGTGCCAAACGCCCTGCTTGGAGATCTCGCGGCCGAAGGCCACCCGTTCGTCGAGCCGCTTGCAGGTCATGGCCAGCGCGCGTTCGGCCATGCCGATCAGGCGCATGCAGTGGTGGATGCGCCCCGGCCCGAGGCGGCCCTGCGCGATCTCGAAGCCGCGGCCTTCACCCAGCAGCACGTTGCTGACCGGCACGCGCACGTTGATCAGATCGACTTCCATGTGGCCGTGCGGCGCGTCGTCGCGGCCGAACACCGACAGCGGGCGCAGCACCTTCACGCCGGGCGTGTTCATCGGCACCAGCACCATGCTCTGCTGGCTGTGGCGCGGCGCGTCGAAGTCGGTCTTGCCCATCACGATCAAGATCTCGCAGCGCGGGTCGCCGGCACCGCTGCTCCACCACTTGCGGCCGTTGATGACGTAGGCATCGCCGTCGCGCACGATCTTCGTTTCGATGTTGGTCGCGTCGCTGGAAGCCACCGCCGGCTCGGTCATCAGGAAGGCCGAACGGATCTCGCCGCGCAGCAGCGGTTTCAGCCAGCGTTCCTTGTGTTCTTCGTTGCCGTAACGCTCGATGGTTTCCATGTTGCCGGTGTCGGGTGCCGAGCAGTTGAAGACCTCGCTGCTCCACGGCACCTGGCCCATCAGTTCAGCCATCGGCGCGTACTCCAGATTGGTCAGGCCGGCACCGCGCGCGGATTCGGGCAGGAACAGGTTCCACAGCCCGGCGTCGCGCGCCCTGGGCTTCAGCGCTTCGATGGTCTGCAGCGGCAGCCAGGGGTTGCCTGCCGCGCGGTTGCGCTCCAGTTCCTGCGCGCATTCGGCTTCACGCGGAAACACCTCTGCCTGCATGAAAACCGACAGGCGGGCTTGCAGCACCTGCACCTTGGGACTGTGGTCGAAGTTCATCGCGGGGTCTCCTGAAGTCGGGGCTGCACAGTAGTCCTCAGGCCGCGTGTTGTCGGTCACGCCCGGGACAGTCCGCAGCGCGGCGTGCGCCGACGCACAGACTGCTGGGGCGCGGCGGCCTAGCCTGCACCATGCACACCTTCGCCTCCCGGCATGCCGTGGTTCCGGTTCTGGTTTTGGGCCTGAGGCTGGCCTGCAGCCTGCTGCTGACCGGCTGCACGGCGCTGCCGGTCATCGTGCCCGACATGGGCACCGGCCCGCGGCGCGCGGTGCCGCTGGTCGGTGTGGCCGGGCCGTTGCCGGCACTGCGCAGCAAAGCCATCCTGGAACACCTGCAGGCCGGCGGCCAGACCAGCGCCATCTTCGAACGCCACCTGGCCACCGAAGAGGCCATCGTCGGCAGCCCCTTGACTGTCGGCAACCGCGTGCGCCTGTTGCAAGACGGCCCGGCGACCTACAGCGCCATGCTGGCGGCCATAGCGGCGGCGCGCAATCACATCAACATGGAAACCTACATCCTGGACGACGACGCCATCGGCCAGCAGTTCGCGCAGGCCCTGCTGACCAAGCAGGCCCAGGGCGTGCAGGTCAACCTGATCCACGACAGCGTGGGCACCATCAACACCCCCAAGGCCTTTTTCGACCGCCTGAAGGCCCAGGGCGTGCAGGTGCTGGAATTCAACCCGCTGAACCCGTTGCAGTCGCGTCGCGACTGGGAACTGAACCAGCGCGACCACCGCAAGCTGCTGATCGTGGACGGCCGCATCGCCTTCCTGGGCGGCATCAACATCAGCAGCGTGTATTCGGGCGGCTCTTCCGGCAAGGCCAGCCGCCAGACCCGCCCGGCAGCGCCCGCGCCCGACGCTGCACTGGCCTGGCGCGACACCGACCTGGAATTGCGCGGCCCGGTGGTGGCTGAATTCCAGAAGCTCTTCCTGCAGGCCTGGCGCGACCAGCACGGCGACCCGCTGAAGCCGCTGACCTACTTCCCCCAATTGCAGCGCGAAGGCGACCAGGTGGTGCGCGCCATCGGCAGTTCGCCCGACGACGCCTACAGCCTGATCTACGCCACGCTGCTGTCGGCCATCGCCAGCGCCGAAACCAGCATCCGCCTGACAAATGCCTATTTCGTGCCCGACCCGCAACTGCTGGCCGCGCTGGAAGCCGCCGTGGCCCGCGGTGTGGAGGTGCAGCTGATCCTGCCGGCCCACACCGATTCGGGGCTGGTCTTCCACGCCGGCCGCAGCCACTACGCGCGCCTGCTGAAGGCCGGCGTGAAGATCCACGAACGGCGCGGCGTCGTCCTGCATTCGAAGACCGCGCTGATCGACGGCGTCTGGGCCACGGTGGGTTCGACCAACCTCGACTGGCGCAGCTTCGTGCACAACCACGAGGTCAATGCCGTGATGCTGGGGGCCGACTTCGGGGCGCAGTTGCAGGCCCTGATCGACCGCGACCTGGCGCAGTCCGACACCATCACCCCGGCGGCTTGGGCGCAGCGCCCGCTGCTGCAGCACCTGAAGGAGTGGTTTTCACGGCTGTGGGCCTACTGGCTGTGACGCGGCCGCGGGCCCGCCTTGGGCCGCAATGGCATCGGTAGGATTACGCTGGCTGAACGGCCTGCGGCGTGGCGCAATCCGGGACTGGCATGCCGTCCGTGGCTACTCCCCAGCCGAACCCCAGCCGAACCCCTGCCGACCCCATGCCCCACATCCCCGCCTCACCCGCGCTGGCGCGCTTCCGTGTCATCGACCTCACGCAGGTGCGCGCCGGCCCGACCTGCTGCCGTCAACTGGCCGACTGGGGTGCCGACGTCATCCAGGTGCAGATGCCCGAACACATGCGTGGCGACGACACGCTGGGCGGCCAAGACGGCAGCGACTACCAGTACACCCACCGCAACAAGCGCAGCGTCACGCTGAACCTGAAAGAGCCTGAAGGGATCGCCACGCTGAAGCGGCTGATCGCCACCGCCGACGTGGTGGTCGAGAACTTCCGCCCCGACGTGAAGTTCCGCCTGGGCATCGACCACGCCACGCTGGCCGCCGACCACCCGCGCCTCATCTACGCCAGCATTTCGGGCTTCGGGCAAGACGGCCCGTTGGCCGAACGCCCCGGCTTCGACCAGATCGCGCAGGGCCTGAGCGGGCTGATGTCCGTCACCGGCCTGCCCGGCCAGGGCCCCGTGCGCGTGGGCATCCCGATCGCCGACCTGTGTGCCGGCATCTTCGCCGCGCAGGGCATCCTGGTGGCGCTGCTGGAACGTGAGGTGTCGGGCCAGGGCCAGTGGGTGCAGACCTCGCTGTTGCAGGCCATGGTCACGATGATGGACTTCCAGACCGCGCGCTGGTTGATCGACGGCGAGGTCGCCGGCCAGGCCGGCAACTACCACCCGACGAGCATCCCCACCGGCGTCTACAAGGCGCGCGACGGCTACATGAACATCGCCGTCTTCGGCAGCAAGATCTGGGAACGCTTCTGCACCACGCTGGGCGCGCCGGAATGGATCAGCGACCCGCGCTATTCGGCGAAAGCCGGCCGCAGCGTGAACCGCGACGCGCTGAATGCGGCCATCAATGAGAAGCTGGCTTTGCAGGACCGGGACCACTGGATCGAAAGGTTCAACGCCGACGGCGTGGCCTGCGGCCACATCAACGACGTGCGCGAGATGCTGCAAGAGCCGCAGGTCGAACACCTTGGTCTGGTGCAGGACGTGGTCTCGGCGCGGCTGGGGCCGCAGCGCCATGTCGGCCAGCCCATGACCCTGGGCCGCACGCCCAGCACCCTGGCCCGCGCCGCGCCGCTGCGCGGCGAGCACACCGAGGAAGTACTGGGTGAACTGGGCCTGGCGCCCGGCGACATCGCGACCATGAAATCACGGGGGGTTTTCTGATGACCGCATCTGCAAACACCGCGGCAGTCCGCCTGCACGACTACCACTCGCCGACCGACCGCGTGCTGGTGCGCCTGGACGGCGCGGCGCTGCACATCGTGTTCAACAACCCGGCGCGCCACAACGCGCTCAGCGTGGACATGTGGGGCGCGGTGCCCACGCTGCTGGCGCAGGCCGCCGACGACGAACGCGTGCGCCTGGTGGTGTTCAGCGGTGCCGGCGACAAGGCTTTCGTGTCGGGTGCCGACATCTCGCAATTCGAAGACCAGCGGGCCGCGCGCGAGGCCGTGGCGCATTACGAAGCGCTGGCCGAAGACGCGCTGCTGGCCATCGAACGCAGCGCCAAGCCCACGCTGGCCTGCATCCGAGGCTGGTGCCTGGGCGGCGGCGTGAACGTGGCCATTGCGTGCGACATCCGCATCGCGTCCAGCGATTCCACCTTCTCGATACCCGCCGCGCGCATGGGGCTGGGCTACCGCTATTCGGCCTTGAAGAACCTGGTCAATTTGATCGGCGTGGGCGCGGCGAAAGACCTGTTCTTCACCGCGCGCCGCATCGACACGGCCGAAGCCCACCGCCTCGGTCTGGTCAGCCGCATGGCCGCGGTGGACGCCCTGCCGGCGCTGTTGGCCGAGTACGTCAACGCCATTGCCGAGAACGCGCCGCTGACCATCTCGGCGGCCAAAACCATCATCGGCGAAATCCTCAAGCCATCACCCGAACTGAACGCCGCCCTGTGCCAGGACGTGATCGGGCGCTGCTTCCAGAGTGCCGATTACACCGAAGGCCGCAGCGCCTTCATGCAAAAGCGCCGCCCGCAATTCAAGGGCCGTTAGAACCATGCCCAACAGAACGATGAAGTCCTATGCCATGCGCGTTGAAGGCAGCGCAGCGGTGCTGCAACTGACCGACGTGGCGCAGCCCGAGCCCGGCGCGAACCAGGTCCTGTTGCGCATGCTTGCCGCCGGTTTGAACCGCGGTGAATTCATCCCCGGCGGCCTGATCAAGGCCGGTGCCGCCAAGCCCGCCGGCATCGAAGGCGCGGGCGACATCGTGGCGCTGGGTGCCGGCGTCACGGGCCTGCACATCGGCCAGCGCGTGATGGGTCGCTGCCCCGGTGCCTTCAGCGAATACGCGCTGATGGACGCGCGCGAAGCGATGGCGGTGCCCGCTGGTTTGTCGCTCGAACAAGCCGCCGCGGTGCCGCTGAGTTTCCTGGTGGTGCACGACATGCTGGTCACCCAAGGCCGCTTGCAGGCTGGTGAATGGCTGCTCATCACCGGCGTGTCGTCAGGTGCCGGCGTGGCGGCGCTGCAGGCTGCCAAGGCGATGGGCGCGAAGGTCATCGGCACCTCTGGTTCAGCCGAAAAACTGCACCGTTTGAAGGCCCTGGGTCTGGACCTCGGCATCTGCACCCGCGCACCCGATTTCAACGCGGCGGTGCTGCAAGCCACGGCCGGTCAAGGCGTGAACCTGGTCATCAACGCGGTGGGCGGTTCGGTCTTCGCCGCATGCATCCAGAGCCTGGCCTTCGAAGGCCGCCTGGCCACGGTGGGCTATGTCGATGGCCAATTGAAAGCCGAGATCGACATCCAGGCGCTGCATGCCAAACGCCTGACGCTGTTCGGTGTGTCGAACAAATTGCGCAGTGCCGAACAGCGCGCGGCCGGCGTGCCGGCCTTCGTGGCCGACTGGCTGCCCTACTTTGCCGACGGCCGCATCCGGCCGCTGGTCGACCGTGTCTTCCCCTTCAACGAACTGCCCGCTGCGAAAGCCCATATGGAAGCCAACCAACACCTCGGCAAGATCGTGCTGCGCATCGCGCAGGCCGCGTGATGCGCGCCCGGGTTGTGATCGCTGGCGTGGCCCTGCTCGTTGCTGCCGGTGCCGTCCACGCGCAGGCCTACCCAAACAAGCCCATCCGCCTGGTCATCGGCTTCGCGCCCGGCGGCGCGGCCGACTTCGTGGCCCGCGCGGTCAGCGAGCCGCTGGGCCGCGCGCTGGGCCAGACCGTGGTGGTGGAAAACCGCGCCGGTGCGGGTTCCAGCCTGGCCGCCGATTTCGTCGCCAAGGCAGCGCCCGACGGTTACACGCTGCTCATCGCCAGCCCCAGCAGCATCTCGGTCAACCCGGCGCTGAACCCCAAGCTGACGTATGCGTTCAAGGATTTCATCCCGGTGGCGCGCATCACCGCGTCGCCGCTGGTGGTGGCCGTCAACCCCAAGGCCGGCATCAACAGCATGACCGAACTGGTGGCCGCCGCGAAGAAGCAGCCGGGCGTGTTGAACTACACCAGTTCGGGCAACGGCAGCGCGCCGCACCTGGGCGCAGTGCACTTCAGCAAGGTGATGGGCATCAGCATGACGCACATCCCCTACAAAGGCGGCGCGCCGGCCATCCAGAGCGTGGTGGCGGGCGACACCCAGCTGACCTTCGGCACGCCGCCTTCGGTGCTGCCCATGGTGGCGGCCGGGCGCCTGAAAGCCCTGGGCGTGACCAGCCTGCAGCGTTCACCGCTGGTGCCCGATGTGCCCGGCATGGCCGAGGTCGGCATGCCCGGCTACAGCATGAGTTTCTGGTACGGCTTCTTCGTGCCGGCCGGCACGCCGCCGGACATCGTGAAGAAGGTTTTCGATGCCGCAAACAAGGCCATGGCCGACCCCGACGTGAAGGCCGCTCTGGCCCGCGAAGGCACCGAAGTGGCGATGTCGAAATCGCCCGAAGACTTCAGCCGCTTTCTGGCCGACGACAACCCGTTCTGGGCCAAGCTGGTGAAGGAAGCCGGCGTCAAGCTGGACTGAGGGCCGGGCCCAGCCTCAGCGCGGCAGTTGCCGCATCAGCGCCGGCACCAGCGCCAGCCCGGCCAGCGAACACGCGCCCGTGACCAGCCAGGTGCTGTGCCAACCGCCGGCCTGGCTGGCCACCCAGGCCACCAGCGGCGGCCCGGCGAACTGCCCCAGCGACGACCACTGCTGCACCCAGCCCACGGTGGTGGACAGCGTGTGCGCACCCGGTGCCACGCGCACCGCCAGGCTGAACAGCGTGCCCGGGATCAGCCCACCCACGCCCGAGAACAGCAGCACCGCCACAAAGCGCAGCACCGGGGGCAGGCCGTTGCCGGCACCCGTGGCGTTGCCGGTGTGGCCTGTTCCAGCAAAGGTGGCCGCTGCGCCCAAGGCCATCACGATGAAGCCGGTGGCCAGCAGCCGCGACGCCGGCACCCCGCGCTGCAGCAGCCGGCCCGACGCGATGTTGCCGACCATGTTGGCGGCGGCGGCCAGCGCCGTCACCAGCCCGATGGCGGCCACCGGCGCACCGGCCTGCGTGACGACCACCGGCAGAAAGCCGATGACGGCCAGCCACTGGCCGGAATACATCGCGAAGGTCAGCGCCACCAGCCACGGGCCGGGCGCGGCCAGGGTCAGGCGCAGGCGCTGCATCCAGGCCATGCCCACAGGCGCGGCGGCTGCATCGGGCCGGTTCGGCAAGTTCGGCATACGGGCCGGCACGCTGCGCGACAACACCCAGGCCATCAACACCGACAGCGCTGCCAGCAGCCACCACCAGGCGCGCCAGCCCAGTGCCGCAATGCACAGCGGCCCCAGCAGCAGCGCCAGCGCGGTGGCCAGCGGCATGTAGGCGCCCCACAAACCCATCATGCGGTTGACCTGCTGCGGCGCCACCAGCGCCCGCACCAGCCCCGGTGCCGGCAGCACCACCAGCAAGAAGCCGAAGCCTTCCACCGCGCGCAGCGCCAGCAGCGCACCCACCCCGGTGGCCGTGCCGCCCACAGCGCTGGCCAGCGCCAGCACGGCCAGGCCCAGCAACATGCTGCGTCGCGCGCCCAGGCCGTCGGCGACCGCGCCGAAAGCCACCCCCAGCGTCATGCCGGCGGCCTGCACCAGCGACAGCAGAAAGCCGGCCTGCACCAGGCTCAAACCCAGCGCCTCGCGCAGCGCGGGGATGGCCGGTGCCAGCTTGCCCACGTGCAGCGCCGCGCACACGCCTGCGGCCATCACGATGAGGGCCGCGCGGTGGCCGGCGTGCGGGGCGTGAGAGGCGTGAGAGGCGTGAGGCAAGGAAGCGGCGGTTGCGGGCGGGTGCCTGTCGCACCGAGTATCCCCGGCGGTCGTTCAGCACCCGTTCAGCACCCGTTCAACACCCGCCCGGCGGCGGCGCAGGCATCATCACCAGCACCATGCAGACCGAACCCACACCGCCCCAAGCCGCGCGCTACCTCGACCTGGCCACCTGGTCGCGCCGTGAGGCCTACGACTACTTCCGCGACTTCGACAAGCCGTATTTCAACGTCTGCGTGCGCGTCGACGCCGCGCCGCTGAAGGCCGCCGTCAAGGCCCTGGGCATCGGCAGCTTTGCACTGGCCTACCACTTCATCACCCTGCGTTTGGCGAACGAGATCGAACCCTTTCGCTACCGCCTGCAGCAAGGCCGCGTGCGCATCCTGGACGAGATCGCCGGCGGTGCCACCGTGCTGCGCGACGACGACAGCTTCGGCTTCGCCTACCTGCCGCACACCACCGACTGGGTGCAGTTTGCGGCCGCCGGCAGCGCCGCCATCGCCGCCGCGCAGCAACGCCAGGCCGGCTTCGAGCCGCGCGTGGGCTTCGACGAACTGGTGCACTTCACGACGCTGCCCTGGCTGCACTTCAGCAGTTTTTCGCACGCCCGCAACTGGCGGCGCGAAGACAGCATCCCGAAGATCAGCTTCGGCCGGGCCGATGCTGAAGGGTCACGGCTGTGGCTGCCGGTCAGTGTGGAAGTGCACCACGCGCTGATGGACGG
>JANMZP010000027.1:0-87735 GCA_031383435.1 Betaproteobacteria bacterium
ACGCCTTCGTCATCAGCGCCGGTCTGGCCGGTCTGGCGGGCGGGCTGTATTCGTACAGCGAGCAGTACATCAGCCCCAACACCTACAACTTCGAACTGACGGTGATGTTCCTGCTGGCCATCATCATGGGCGGGCGCAAGACGCGTGTCGGCGCGCTGCTGGGTGCCACCATCATCGTGCTGCTGCCCAAGGCGCTGGACGACCTGGAAATCTTCCGCACGCTTGCCGTGGGCGTGGCCGTCATCGTGACCATCGGTGCGGCGGTGTCGGTGCAGCGTGGCAAGACCGGCTGGCGCTCGGCGGCCGTGCCGGTGGTCGGCAGCATCGCGTTGGCAGGTATCAGCTTCGTGCTGAAAAACATGACCGACTGGCGCTTGTCCATCTTCGGCCTGATCACGCTGTTCGTCGTTTACTACCTGCAGGACGGCATCGTCGGTTTCGTGCGCGCGGCGCTGAACCTGAAGCCCGAGGGCGACCACATCGACGCCGAACACGGGGCCCCGCTGCGCGGCGACGCGCTGTCGCAGGCCGCTGGCGAGAAAGCCGGCCACGAAGGCGAAGACCTGCTGACGGCGACGAACGTGCTGATGCAGTTCGGCGGCCTGAAGGCGTTGAACGATGTCGAGCTGAAGGTCAAGCGCGGCACCGTGCACGGCCTGATCGGCCCCAACGGTTCGGGCAAGAGCACGATGATGAATGTGCTGACCGGCATCTACCAACCCACCGCTGGCAGCATCCTGTTTGCCGGCGATTCGGTGGTCGGCCGCACGTCATCCGACATCGCCCTGTCGGGCATTGCCCGCACCTTCCAGAACGTGCAGCTCTTCGGCGAAATGACGGCGCTGCAAAACGTGATGGTCGGCTTGCACCACACCTTCGACAGCAATCTGCTGGATGTGGCGGTGCACACACCGCGCTACCGGCGCGAAGACGCACAGGCCACGGCGCGCGCGATGGGCCTGCTCAGCTTCGTCGGCCTGGCCAGCCTGGCGCACGAAGAAGCGCGCAACCTGCCCTACGGCAAACAGCGCCTGCTGGAAATAGCCCGCGCGCTGGCGCTCGACCCGCAGTTGCTGCTGCTGGACGAACCGGCGGCCGGCCTGACCGCACCGGACATCAAGGAACTGGTGGCCATCATCGGCAAGATCCGCGAACACGGCATCACGCTGATCCTGATCGAACACCATATGGACGTGGTGATGTCGGTCTGCGACACGGTCAGCGTGCTCGACTTCGGGCAGAAAATCGCCGAAGGCAAACCGGCTGCGGTGCAGGCCGATCCGAAAGTCATTGAAGCGTATCTCGGCGGCGAAGCTGCTGCGGCGCACTGAAGGGACTGCGGACATGCTCACCATCAAGAATCTGCACGCCGGCTACGGCAAGATTGAAGTGCTGCAAGGCATCAACATCGAGGTGCCACGCGGCAAGGTCGTGACGCTGATCGGCAGCAACGGCGCTGGCAAGACCACCACCATGCGCGCAGTCAGCGGCATGATCGCGCCGACCGCCGGCGAGATCACGCTGAACGGCCAGCGCATCGAGGGCAAGGAGTCTTTCCACATCGCCCGCCTGGGCCTGGCCCACTCGCCCGAAGGCCGCCGCGTCTTCGCCACGATGACGGTCACCGACAACCTGCGCCTGGGTGCCTTCCCGCGCTACACCGGCGCGCGGCCCAAGGGCGACGTGGCAGGCGACCTGGAACGCGCGATGGAGTTGTTCCCGCGCCTGAAAGAACGCCGTTTGCAATTGGCCGGCACGCTGAGCGGCGGTGAACAGCAGATGCTGGCCATGGCCCGCGCCACCATGCTCAACCCCGAGGTGGTGCTGCTCGACGAGCCCAGCATGGGCCTGGCACCGATCCTGGTCGACGAGGTCTTCAAGATCATTGCCCGGCTGAAGGCCGAGGGCGTGACCATGCTGCTGGTCGAACAATTCGCCGCCGCCGCATTGGCCGTGGCCGATTACGGCTACGTGCTGGAGAACGGCCGCATCAGTTTGCATGGGCCCGCCGCGCAATTGCGGGACGACCCGGCGGTGAAGGCAGCTTACCTGGGTGGCGGGCACTGACCGAAGTCGAGAAGGTCCTTCGATGCGGGACGCAAGCCGGGTCAGGGTCGGAGCAGCAGCGACTTCGAGCATGACCCCGTAGGCGTTATTCATTCTGGGGATGACTCGAGAAATGCGCCCCGAATAAGATCCATCCACACATCGCAACTGCGATGGTGATGAGGGGGAGCAGTATGTCCAACCAGCTTCTTCGGCGTGCACGGATCTCCACGCTGGCGTCCTTACTCGCGCTGGGCCCGGCTCTAGGGCTGGCGGCTCCTGCGGCTGCGGCGCAGGCGGAAATGACGCGATCGGGCGTGCGGGCTTTGCTGAAGAACGATGCCGACTTCTTCGAAGAGGTCGTGCAGCGCCTGAGCGAGACCGAGCACGAGACCATCTTCGGCAGCCTCAAGCCGACCGTGTCGGCTGCGCGGACCCAGGGTGAACTGAAAGCCTTCAGCGAAGCGACGCGCGCGCGGCAGCGGCAGTTGAAGAGCATGTCCATCACGGCCTTCGACCGACTGGTCGACGCGGCCGAGCCCCTGTATGCCGCGCGGTCTGCCGAATGCGCCAGGAAGAAGCCCGTCATCCACACCATAGGCTGGAGCCCGACCTTCACCTTTGAGTCAGCGCAAGCGCCGCGGCCTGCGAATGCAGGCGAAAGAGCCGTCCGCATCCCCGTTGAAGGCTACGATCTCGACCCGCCTTGCATCAGCATCGATGTGACCATTGAGGGCACCATTCCAGTTTCCCGCTACGGTGCCAGCAAGGCCGGCAGTGGCGACCCGGACTTCTACCTCACGCTGCCATCCGAAGACCAGAAGGACGGCCTCAACATCATCCTGCTGCAGCCCTTCATCGACCGCCTGCATACCGGGGACAAAGTCGCGATCAAGGTCACGGCGGCGAACAAGTTCGCAGTGCCCGACGACGCCGTGGCGGGCAAGCGCGAGGAGTTCCGGCGGAAGTCCATCGCGCGCCGTGTGTTCATCGCCTACGAATCGGATGCGTTCCGCGCGCAGGTGCTGCGCTCGCGCATCCGGCCCGACGACATCAACGCCTTCCCGCTGCCCAACAACGACGTCGAAGCCTTGTTCGGTCCGCTGATCGCCCGAAGCTACTTCGTGGTGCGCGTGTCCGTGCGCAACACCGAGTCCGACGCCAAGATCATCAGCACCGGCATGATCCGCGCGTCGGGCACCGCCATGATCGATCCGCAGGTCGAAGGCCCATCCTTCTCGGTGCCGGTCTCCGTGGTGCCGCACAGCCTGACGCAGATCTACTCCGTCCTCACCGACGAAGAGGTCGATCAGCCCCGGCACCTCACCTTCAGAGCGCTCGAGTTCATTGGTGCCCTGGCGGCGGGTGCCCAGGGAGTCTTCAACTTCGGCGTGCAGGCGGCCAAAAACGTTGCCCTGTTCACCGGCATCGTTGTCCCCGAGGGCAAGAAGCTCTGGCCCGACCGATACCCGGGCTACCAGCGCAACGTCGTCAACTATGCAATGCAGGATCTGGTCAAGGTGCCCGCCAACTCGGTGATGGACCACAAGTTCCTGTTCTTCTCGAAGAAGGAACTGGATGGCCTGGTGTCCGACCCCAACCTGTTCAGGTCCCTGAGCACCACAGAGCAAGCGCTGGGGCTGGTCCTGGCCGGCGACCGCCGCACCCGGTCCAAGCCTGACGCGTTCGTCATCGCACTGGCATTCGATACCCTGGACATCCGGTTCGAGACCATGCCCGTGTCCCTGGACCTGACCTCGCGAGATGTGGTGCGCGATCTGGTGGGACAGGTGGCCGACCAGGTCCGCGACCTCGACCTGTCCGCCGCGTGGATCACGTCTATGTTGCCGACGATCAAGTTGGGCACCTACACCCAGGCAGACAGCAAGAAGCTCATCCAGGGACTGACGGCCATTGCCGCACTGAACACGGCCAACGCCGGCGCTGACCTGACCAGGGCGGTTCGGAACGCTGCGCTGCTGTTGGGCCTGGCCAAGGGCATAGAGCCCAACATGCCGACCGCGGCGCTGGGCACAGACCTGTATGCGGCATCGGCCAAGTACGGCCAGGCCAGCCTGGCCAGGGCCAAGGCGCGGATCGGCGAATTGGTGCAGCGTGTCAACAGCGGTGCCGATGCCGAGATCATGAAAGACGAGATCAACGGACTGAAGAACACCGTCAGTTCCAGCCGGGACCTGCTCAATTTCTACACGACCGTGGCCGGCGCGCTGCACGAACAGGCCGCCATCATCGACAAGGTCAAAGAGGCTGCCACTGCCAGCCTGCTGAAAGACGGCAAGCTGCGCCAGGTGCAGGACTTCAATGCGGGCGCAGAAGCCGCGCTCAGCGAGCTCGAATCGAAGAGACCCGCTCAGGCCACCTTGCGGGTCAAGCCAGTCCAATAGGCAAGCGTGGGTGGCCCTTCAACCGAAGGCCAGCGCCACCACCCCCGCCGCAATGCTGGCCGCACCGGCCAGCCGCATGCGCCGGTCGCCCTCGCCCAGCAGCGTGCCGCCGGCCAGCGCGGCGAACCGCAACGACACCTCGCTCGCCGGTGCCACATGGCTCAGCAGGACCAGGCGCAGGGCGTACAGCACCATGATGTAGCTGAGCGGGCCCAACGCCGCCACGGCCAGCGCGCCGCGCCACTGGATGCGGCAGGCCGCCTTGAAACCGGACGGATCGCGCAGGCGAAGGGCAGCATCATCGGGACGCGCAGCGCGTTGCCCACGTCGTCGACCAGGATCGGCGAGATCAGCAACACCTTCACCGCATGGCCGTCGATCACGGTGTAGCCGGCGATGAAAGCGCCCGTCAAGCCGCCCCAGCGCAGGCCGCTGCCGCGCGCCACCGGGTAGACGACGGTCAGGTCGGCCACCGCGTAGCCCCGCAGCAGGGTGCGGAAGTACAGGAGGTGGACCCGGGCGCTGGCCAGCACCACGGCCCATGCGACCTTACGCCAGCGCACAGTTTCGGTCAGGGCCGCCCACAGGCCCAGCGGTGCCCAGAGCAGCGCCACCAGCAAGGAACTCAGCAGCACGAAGTGCTTGCCCGCGCCACCGGTCTTCTTGGCCAGCAGGTTACAGGTGGCGTGGCCAACGGCAGCGGCCCGCACCAGGGCCAGCGCCTCAGGCGTCATCGCCCGCGCAGGAACAGGCCGTCCAGCTCTTTCATCGTCACCTGCCGCCAGGTCGGCCGGCCGTGGTTGCAGGTGTCGGCGCGGTCGGTCGCTTCCATGTCGCGCAGCAGGGCGTTCATCTCGTCCAGGTTCAGGCGGCGGTTGGCGCGCACCGCGCCGTGGCAGGCCATGGTCGCCAGAATGTCGTCGCGCGCGCGCTGCACCACACGGCTGGCACCGGCTTCCTGCAATTCGGCCAGCACCGAGCGCGTCAGCTCGGCCAGGTCGGCGTCGGGCAAGGCCGCCGGGCGGCTGCGCACCACCAGCGTGGTGGCCGACAGCACGCCCACGTCCAACCCCAGCGCGCGCAGCGCTTCGCCTTCCGCCTCGACGGTGGCGATCTCGCCGGCCGTGGCCGCGAAGCTGTGCGGTATCAGCAGCGGCTGCGCCGGCAAGACCTTGCTGTGGGCGGCTTCGCGCTTGAGCTTTTCATAGACGATGCGCTCGTGCGCCGCGTGCATGTCCACAACGATCAGGCCGTGGGCGTTTTCGGCCAGCACGTACACGCCGGCGATCTGCGCGATGGCCCGGCCCAGCGGCCAGACGGCCGGGTCGGCGGCCGCCGAGCCCGCCGCCACCGGCTCGCTGCGCAGCCCTGCCCAGGCCGCCAGGCCGCCCGTGCCTTGCGGCGTACGCCACGGCCCTTGCGGCGCGGACCAGGGTGCCGGGCGCTCTTGTGCGGTGGGGGCGTCGGCCAGGGCCAGGGAAGGTTGCCAGGACGGCGGCAAGGCCGGCACCCAGGGCAGGGGTGCAGCCGCGGTGCCCGACGGCCCTGGCGGGGCCATCGCCGCGTCAGCCTCGGCCTCAGCCCCTGCCCCGGCCGCCGCCGCCGCCGCCGCTGCCGCCGCCACCTCGGCCGCCGCCCGGCTGGGTGCCAGCGCCTGCTCCACGGCGCTGCGCAGCGCCCCGTGCAAGGCCCGGCCATCGCGAAAACGCACTTCGATCTTGGTCGGGTGCACGTTCACGTCCACCAGTTCGGGTGCGATGGTGATGAACAGGGCATAGGCCGGTTGGCGGCTGCCGTGCAACTGGTCTTCGTAGGCCGAGCGCACGGCGTGCGACAGCAGGCGGTCGCGCACACAGCGGCCGTTGACGAAAAGGTACTGGCAGTCGGCCCGCGCGCGCGCTGCTTCGGGCTGGCCGACGCGGCCCCAGAGGGCCAGCGGCCCGCGTTCGGCACGCACTTCGCGGCTGTTTGCAAAGAAGTCGGCACCCAGCACGTCGGCCCAGCGTTGGGCGGCGGTGTCCACCCCGGGCAGCGCGGCCACAGCGCGCCACTGGGCCACCAGGCGGCCGTCGTGCCAGACCGCGAAACCCACGTCGGGCCTGGCCAACGCGTGGCGGCGCACGGTTTCCAGCGCATGGCTCAATTCCGTGGCTTCGGTCTTCAGGAACTTGCGCCGCGCGGGTGTGCTGAAGAACAGCTCCTGCACCTCCACCGTGGTGCCCAGGGCGCGCGCGGCGGGCGCGATGTCACCGCTGCGCGCCTGCAGCCGCCAGGCGTGCGGCTCGGCGGCCGTGCGCGTGCTGAGCGACATCTCGGACACCGACGCAATGGCGGCCAGCGCTTCGCCGCGAAAACCCATGGTGGCGACGGATTCCAGCTCGGCCAGGTTGGCGATCTTGCTGGTGGCGTGGCGCTTCAAGGCCAGCGCCAGGTCGGCCCGCGCGATGCCGGCACCGTCGTCTTCCACCACGATGGCGCGCACGCCGCCGGCGGTCAGGCGCACCGTGATCGCCTTGGCGCCGGCGTCCAGCGCGTTGTCCACCAGTTCACGCACCACCGAGGCCGGGCGTTCGACGACCTCGCCGGCGGCAATCTGGCTGACCAGTTCGTCCGGCAATTCCTGGATACGGCGCCGGACGGCGGCCGGCGTGGGCGGGTTGTCGGCCGGCTTTTCGGTCGGTGGCAGCAGGGGCGCGGTCAACATCTGCCAGATTGTAGAAGTCACCCTGTCAGCTCTGGCAGGGTGACCGTCCGGCCCATACCTGAGAATGGTGAGATGGGTTCATCCTTGGTCCCACACTCGATCTTCCCGCTGACACCCTGCCTTTGATCCCCCCTGAGGAAACCGATGCTCCCGATGTTCGTTGAACTGGTCACCCGCACCGACGAAGACCGCCGCGCCTTCGAGACGCACCCCGTCGTCGTCGATGCCGTGGCCCAGGGCATGAGCGTGGAACGCTACCGCGCCTTGCTGCTCGAGCTGTACCACGTGGTCTGGCAGTTCAACCCGGTGTGTGCCGCCGCAGCCAGCCGCATGGGCAGCCCGGCCGATGAAGCGCTGCAGCCCATCCGCCACTTTCTTTACGGCCACATGCACGAGGAAATGGGCCATGAGACCTGGGTGCTGAACGACCTGGTGGCGGTGGGTGTGCCCGTTGATGCGGCCCGCGCCCACCAGCCCACCGTGCACACCCTGTCCCTGAACGGCTACAACTACTGGGCGGCCGACCGCCGCCACCCGGCGTCGGTGCTGGGCATGCTGTACGCGCTGGAGGTCATCGCCTCGGTCTACGGCGGGCCTTTCGCGTCGGCCATCCGCGAGTCGCTGCTGCTGGACGGCGACCAGGGCGTGTCGTTCATCGCGTCGCACGCGTCGATGGATGCGCAGCACATGGCCGAACTGCGGGTCGTGCTGAACCAGTTGCCGGGCGAAGCGGCCCTCGAGGCCGTGGTGGAATCGGTCCGGGTGAACTTCCACCATTTCACCCGCATCATCGAAAGCCTCTGATCTGAAACCCCAAGCCCATTCGTGACCGCCCCCGCACCCGCCATCGGCCTGGCTGGATTGCTGGGCCGGCCCTACAAGACCCTGCGCCTGGAATGGACCGGCGACACGCAATTGCTGCGTGTGCGCACCTGCGTGCGGCCCATCCAGTGCTACAGCCTGGCCGCGATGGGCGAACTGCAACGCGTGCTGTCCGACATCAGCGCCAACCCCGGGCTCGTTCGCTACTTCGTGCTGTCGTCCGACGTGCCCAAGGTCTTCAACTTCGGCGGCGACCTGGCGCTCTTCGTGCTGCTGGTGCGCGCGGCCGACGTCGAGTCGCTGAAGCTCTACGGCCAGCGCTGCGTGGACCTGGTGTGGTGGATGGAAAACGCCGCCCAGCGCGGCGTCTACACCATCGTGCTGAGCCAGGGCGACACCCTGGGCGGCGGGCTGGAATCGGTGCTGCCCTTCCACAAGATCATCTTCGAACGCAGCGCGCAGGCCGGCTTCCCGGAAGTGCTGTTCAACCTGTTCCCCGGCATGGGCGCCTGGGACTTCACCATGCGCAAGGCCGGCTTCGCGGTGGCCAGCGAAATGGTGCTGTCGGGCCGCCTGTACAGCGCCGAAGAGCTGCACTACCGCAAGCTGGTGGACGTGGTGGTCGACGACGGTGCCGGCGAGCTGGCCATCGAACGCGCGGTGCATGAAGTCGAGCCGCGCCACCGCGGCGTGCTGACGGCACTGCGCGGCCAGCGTCTGGCCGCGCCGATCAGCCGGCAATCGCTGGACGACATCGTCAACCTGTGGGCCGAAAGCGCCCTGGGCCTGACCGACCGCGACCTGCGCCTGATGGAACGCCTGGCCCGCGCCCAGGCCCGCAAGGCCGGCGGCGCCAACGAAGGCGCGGCCGACGAAATCAAGCGCATGGAACTGGAGAACGCCTGGGGCGAACGCCGCACCGGCATGAACCGCCGCGCCGACACCAGCGCCGACCGCCGCACGCGCACTTGAAACCAGGCCGCCGCCGATGACGAGCCCGCCCGCCACGACTGCCACGACGGCCGTCCTGATCAGCGAAGTGGGCCCGCGCGACGGCCTGCAAAGCGTGCAGGCCGTGATGCCCACCGCCGCGAAGTTCGCCTGGCTGGACGCGCTGCACGCGGCCGGCCTGCGCGAGATCGAAGTCGGCGCTTTCGTGCCCGCGCAGCTGCTGCCGCAGATGGCCGATGTGGCCGACGTCGTGCGCCACGCGCTGACCCTGCCCGGCCTGACCGTGATGGCGCTGGTGCCCAATCTGCGTGGTGCGCAGGCGGCCCTGTTGGCCGGTGTGCACAAGCTGACGATTCCCGTTTCGGCCAGCGCCGCGCATTCGTTGGCCAATGTGCGCAAGACGCGCGAACAGATGCTGGCCGAGGTGCGCGCCATCGTCGCGCTGCGCAACGACACGGCGCCGCAGGTGCACATCGAAGCCGGCATTGCCACGGCCTTCGGCTGCACGGTCCAGGGCCCTGTCGCGGAAGACGACGTGGTGTGGATGGCCGAGCAGGTCATCGCGGCCGGCGCCGATGAATCGGGCTTGTCCGACACAACCGGCATGGCCAACCCGGCGCAGGTGCGGCGGCTGTTCACGCGGGTCTTCGCGGCCATTGGCAACCAGACCGGCGCGGCCCATATGCACAACACGCGCGGGCTGGGGCTGGCGAATTGCCTGGCGGCTTTCGATGCGGGCGTGCGCACCTTCGACGCCTCGCAAGGCGGCCTGGGCGGCTGCCCGTACGCGCCCGGTGCGTCGGGCAATGTGGTCACCGAAGACCTGGTCTTCATGTTCGAGGCCATGGGGGTGAAGACGGGTATCGACCTTGCGAAGCTGATCGCGGCGCGCGCCGCGCTGCAGGCCGGGTTGCCCGGTGAACCGCTGTACGGCATGACGCCGCAAGCGGGCCTGCCCAAGGGTTTCGTGCAAGGACTGACGAATGGCAGGCGGCATGCCTGAGGCCCTGCCACCCCAGGCGAATCAATCCGCCGGCCCGCTGCCACTGGCCGGCTTGCGCGTCATCGAATTCACCCACATGGTGATGGGCCCGACATGCGGCATGGTGCTGGCCGATCTGGGTGCCGAGGTCATCAAGGTCGAGCCGCTGGCGGGCGACAACACGCGCCGCCTGCAGGGCTCGGGTTCAGGCTTCTTCGCCATGTTCAACCGCAACAAGCAGAGCCTGGCGGTGAACGTGCAAGACCCGCGCGGCCAGGAAATCGTGCTGCGCCTGGTGGCCGGTGCCGATGTGTTCAGCGAGAACTTCAAGGGCGGCACCATGGCCCGGCTGGGCTTCGGCTGGGACGCCCTGCACCGCCTGAACCCGCGCCTGATCTGCGTGTCGCACAAGGGCTTTCTGCCCGGCCCTTACGAACACCGCACGGCGCTGGACGAGGTGGTGCAGATGATGGGCGGCCTGGCCTACATGACCGGCCCCGAAGGCCGGCCGCTGCGCGCCGGCACCAGCGTCAACGACATCATGGGCGGGCTGTTCGGTGCCATCGGCGTGCTGGCCGCGCTGCAGCAGCGCGACAAGCGCATGGGGGGCACCGGCCAGGGCGCGGAAGTGCAGAGCGCCCTCTTCGAGAACAACGTGCTGCTGATGGCCCAGCACATGATGCAGTTCGCGGTGACGGGCCAGGCCGCCGCGCCCATGCCCAGCCGCATCAGTGCCTGGGCCGTCTACGACGTGTTCAGCGTGGCCGGCGGCGAGCAGATCTTCCTGGCCGCCGTCAGCGACACGCAATGGGCGCTGCTCTGCGACGCCTTCGAATTCAGCGAACTGAAAGCCGACCCGCGGCTGTCCAGCAACAACCTGCGCGTGCAGGCCCGCAGCTGGATGCTGCCGCTGCTGCGCGAGCGCTTCGCTGTGCACAGTGCGGCCGAACTTGGCCGCCGCTTCGAGGCCGCCGGCCTGCCCTACGCGCCCATCACGCGGCCGCAAGACCTGTTCGACGACCCGCACCTGCAAGCCACCGGCGGGCTGGCGGCGGTGACGGTGCCGGCCGATGCCAGCGGTGCCGGCCGCGCCGTGCAGACCCAGGTGCCGCTGCTGCCGCTGACCCTCAACGGCGAACGCCTGCCGGTGCGCAGCGGCCCACCCGCTTTGGGCGCCCAGACGCTCACGCTGCTGCTCGAACTGGGCTACAGCGACCACGCCATTGCCCAGTTGCAAGCCGAAGGCGTGGTGGGCCTGCCGGCCCCGCCTTAGACCTTGGGGTGCTTGCGCGCCACCCAGAAGGTTGCGCCTTGCGGGCCGTAGTGCTCGGCGTGCGGCGCTTCCAGATCCAGCTCGAAACCGCCACCGGCCACGATGCGCCGCGTGTGGCCCTTGCAGGTCAGCGCCAGTTCACCGCGCACCACCAGGGCCTGCACTTGGAAGGGGTGGGTGTGGGTGGCAATCTGCTGGCCCGGTGCCCATTCGCGCACCAGCACCTCGTCAAAACCCTGGGCCAGGGCGGCGGATTGGAATTCTTCGAAAGTGGGGGTGTTCATCGCGGGCTCACTTCAGCATTTGCAACATCTCGCCCATCTTATGGTGCAAGGCGTTGACCGCCTTCAACGGCCGCACCATGACCTTGAAATCGACGATCCGGCCGCTGTCGTCCCAGCGGATCAGGTCGATGCCGTTGATGTGCACGCCGTCGATGTCGGTGGTGAATTCCAGCACCGCGTCCCGCGGGCCCGTGATCTCGCGTTCGTAGCGAAAGTGCGCACTGTTCAGCACCTGCATCGCGCCCTGCAAATACAGCAGCGTGATGGCCTTGCCGCGCTGCGGCGTGTGCACCACGGGCGAGTGAAACACCACGTCGTCGGCCAGCAACGCCGCCAGTTTGCCCATGTCGCGGGTCTTCACGACGTCGTGCCAGACGGCCAAGGTATCGATCATCCCGTTCTCCTTCAGGCGCGCGATTCAGCGCGCGCAAGTGACGCCACCATCCACCACCAGCGTCGAGCCCACGACGTAGTCGCCGGCACGCGAAGCCAGATAGACGGCCGCGCCGGCCATGTCGTCGGCCACGCCGATGCGCCGCGCCGGGATGCGCTGCGCCACTTCATCGCCGTGGTCGCGCGCCACGCGGTTCATCTCGGACGCGAAAGCACCCGGCGCGATGGCGCTGACCACGATGCCCTCGGGCGCCAGCTTCAAGGCCATGCGCTTGGTCAGGTGGATCAAGCCGGCCTTGCTGGCGGCGTAGGAATAGGTCTCTTGCGGGTTGACCGACACGCCGTCGATGGACGCGATGTGGATGACCTTGGCACAGTGCCCGCGCGCCGCGCCGGCCTTCAGCAAGCCGTGCAGCGCCTGGGTCAGAAAGAAGGGCGTTTTCAGGTTCAGGTCGACGACCTTGTCCCAGCCGGCTTCGGGAAACTCATCGAAATCGGCACCCCAGGCCGCGCCGGCGTTGTTGACCAGGATGTCCAGGTGCGTTTCGCGCGCCGCGTAAGCCGCCACCAGGCCGCGCAGGCCGGCTTCGGTGGACACGTCGGCGGGCAGCGAAAAGCACGGGCCGGCTGTCGGACATTCAGCCGACAGTTCAGCCGCCGTGGCATCGCAGGCTGCGGCCTTGCGCGCCGAGATGTAGACACGGGCACCCGCTTGCAGGAAGCCGGCAGCAATCATCTTGCCGATGCCGCGCGAACCGCCGGTGACCAAGGCGGTGCGGCCGGCGAGAGAGAAGAGGTCTTGCATCGCGGGATGTCTCCAGATGGGGCGGGCCCCAAGGGTGGCGCTTGTGGGCCGCGATGGCGATGCGGGTATATCCTGGCCTGTGGGCGAACCGGGCGTATCGTGCCGCGCGGGCGACCCCGACGCAGACCACTTGCAACCCTGTGACCCAGCGTCAATCGCCACCAACTGCGCATTGGCCTGCGCCGGCTGCGCACCGCGCAGCGCAGCTTCCGGGCTTGGATGCCGGTGCCAGCGGCCGGTCTCACCGAGGGGCTGCGCGTCTGGTTCGCGGCGCTGGGCGCGAAGGCGAAGCCGCCGGCAGCTACATGCTGCGGCGGTATTGACCACCCACTTCGAACAGCGCGTCGGTGATCTGACCCAGGCTGCAGCAGCGCACGGCGTCCATCAGCACCTCGAAGACATTGCCGTTGGCGATGACAGCCTGTTGCAGGCGCTGCAGCATGGCCGGCGACTCGGCCGCGTGGCGGCTGTGGAACTCGGCCAGCCGCGCCAATTGCGATTGCTTTTCTTCGTCGGTGCTGCGCGCCAGCTCCAAGGTCTCGCTGTTCGGGTCACTCCCGTCCAAAGTTCGCGGGTTGCGGAAGGTGTTGACGCCGATGATGGGGTACTCGCCAGTGTGCTTGAGCATTTCGTAATGCATGCTCTCTTCCTGGATCTTGCCGCGCTGATAGCCCGTTTCCATCGCTCCCAGCACGCCGCCCCGTTCGGCAATGCGTTCGAATTCGGTCAGCACGGCCTCTTCGACCAATTCGGTCAATTCGTCGATGACGAATGCACCCTGGTTCGGGTTCTCGTTTTTCGCCAAGCCCCATTCGCGGTTGATGATCATCTGGATGGCCATCGCGCGGCGCACGCTGTCTTCGGTGGGCGTGGTGATCGCTTCGTCAAACGCATTCGTGTGCAGTGAATTGCAGTTGTCGTAAACGGCAATCAAGGCCTGCAGCGTGGTGCGAATGTCGTTGAATTGAATCTCCTGTGCGTGCAGCGAACGGCCGCTGGTCTGCACGTGGTATTTCAGCTTCTGGCTGCGTTCGTTCGCGCCGTAACGTTCGCGCATGGCCACCGCCCAGATCCGACGGGCCACCCGCCCCAGCACGGTGTATTCCGGGTCCATGCCGTTGCTGAAGAAGAAGCTCAGATTGGGTGCGAAATCATCGATGTGCATGCCGCGCGCCAAATACGCTTCAACGAAAGTGAAGCCATTGCTCAGCGTGAAAGCCAATTGGCTGATCGGGTTGGCCCCCGCTTCGGCAATGTGGTAACCGCTGATGCTGACCGAATAGAAATTGCGCACGTCGTGCAGCACGAAATACTGTGCGATGTCGCCCATCACCTTCAGGCTGAATTCGGTGCTGAAGATGCAGGTGTTCTGGCCCTGGTCCTCTTTCAGGATGTCGGCCTGCACCGTGCCGCGCACATTCGCCAGCGTCCAGGCGCGGATCTTGGCGGCTTCGTCTTCGGTCGGCTCCCGGACGTTGTCCGCTTTGAACTTCTCCAGGTTCTGGTCGATGGCGGTGTTCATGAACATCGCCAGGATGCTGGGTGCCGGTCCGTTGATGGTCATGCTGACGCTGGTGGCCGGATGGGTCAATTCGAAACCCGAATAGAGCACCTTCAGGTCGTCCAGCGTGGCAATCGAAACCCCGCTGTTGCCGACCTTGCCGTAGATGTCGGGCCGACGGTCGGGGTTGTTGCCATACAGCGTGACGCTGTCGAACGCGGTGCTCAAGCGTTTGGCCGGCAAGCCCGCGCTGACCATCTTGAAACGCCGATTGGTGCGGAAAGCATCGCCCTCGCCGGCGAACATGCGCGTCGGGTCTTCGTTCTCGCGCTTGAAGGCGAAGGTGCCGGCGGTGTAGGGAAAGCTGCCCGGCACGTTGTCCAGCAGCAGCCATTTCAGCAATTCGCCTTCGCACTCATATTGCGGCAATGCAACTTTGCGGATCTTGTTGCCGGACAAGGTGGTGTGGGTCAGCGCGGTGCGGATTTCCTGGCCGCGGATCTTCACCACGTATTCGTCGCCGGCGTAGGCCTTGCGCATGTCGGGCCACATCGCCAGCAGCTTGCGCGAGTGGGCGTCCAGCAGGGCTTCGCGCGTCTGCGCGATGTCGTTGACGGCTTCGACTGCGCGATGGCGTTCGGGCTTGTCGGTCTGCAGCATGCCGGCGGTGGCGCGCAATTGCTGCACCTGGCGCGCCGTGCGGCTTTGCGCCAGCGCGTGGCGCTTGTAGCTGCGCACGGTGTCGCTGATGTCGGCCAGGTAGCGCACCCGCGCGCCGGGCACGATGGGCACCTGGTGGGTGCTGTGGCGCGTGGCCACCGCAGGCAGGCGGCCGGGGCTGACCTTCAGGCCCAGTTCGGCCAGGCGCGGCAGCAAGGCCTGGTACAGCGCCGTCACGCCGTCGTCGTTGAAGCGGCTGGCCATGGTGCCGAAAACCGGCATCGCGTCAGGCAGCTGCATCCAGGCTTCGCGGTTGCGCTGCACCTGCTTGGCCACGTCGCGCAGCGCGTCGGCCGCGCCTTTGCGGTCGAACTTGTTGATGGCGACGAATTCGGCGAAGTCCAGCATGTCGATCTTTTCCAGCTGGCTGGCGGCACCGAATTCCGGCGTCATCACGTACATCGGCACGTCGACCAGCGGCACGATGGCGGCGTCGCCCTGGCCGATGCCCGAGGTCTCGACCACGATCAGGTCGAAGCCGGCCGCCTTGCAGGCCAGCAGCGCGTCGGGCAGGGCCTGGCTGATTTCGCTGCCGAAGTCGCGGGTGGCCAGTGACCGCATGAAGACGCGCAGCCCTTGCTGCCACGGCGCGAGGGCATTCATGCGGATGCGGTCGCCCAGCAGCGCGCCGCCGCTCTTGCGGCGCGACGGGTCGATGCTGATGACGGCGATGCGCAGCGCGTCGCCCTGGTCCAGGCGCAGGCGGCGGATCAGCTCGTCGGTCAGGCTGCTCTTGCCGGCACCGCCGGTGCCGGTGATGCCCAGCACGGGCGTCGTGGACGTGGCGGCGGCAGCCGCCAGCGAGGCACGCAGGCTGTCGCCGGCCTTGCCGTTCTCCATCGCGGTGATGGCCTGGGCCAGTGCGCGCCAGGCGGCGTCGGAGTGACCCTGCAGCGCGCTGGCGTCGCTTGGCGCATGGCCCGACAGGTCGGTGTCACTGCGCATGACCATCTCACCGATCATCCCTTGCAGGCCCATGCGCTGGCCGTCTTCTGGGCTGTAGATGCGGGCCACGCCGTAGCCTTGCAGCTCGCGGATTTCGGCCGGCACGATGACCCCGCCGCCGCCGCCGAAAACCTGGATGTGCGCGCCGCCGCGGCTCTTCAGCAAATCCACCATGTACTTGAAATACTCGACGTGGCCGCCCTGGTAGCTGCTGATGGCGATGCCCTGCACGTCTTCCTGCAGCGCGGCCGTGACCACCTCTTCCACGCTGCGGTTGTGGCCCAGGTGGATGACCTCGCAGCCCATGCCCTGCAAGATGCGCCGCATGATGTTGATGGCCGCGTCGTGGCCATCGAACAGGCTGGCGGCGGTGACGAAACGCACCTTGTTCAAGGGGCGGTAGTCGGCCAGGGCGCGGGCTTCGGCTGAGAGGTCGGTCATGGTGCGGGGCGAAGGGGTTGCGAAGCGGTTGCGAAGGGGTTGCGAAGGGGTCGCGAAGGGGGTCGCGACGTGTCGAAGTGAGGGGTCCGGCGCGGCGGTTGACGTTGACGTCAACGTCAACCGGAGATCATGCCACCGCTGTTCGGCCCCGGCGAGGGTGGTTACCATCGCGCCCGCACCGGGACACACACCCATGACATTTCTCGCCATCGACATCGGCAACAGCCGCCTGAAGTGGGCGCTGTATGCGGCACCGCACCCCGGGGCCGCGCTGCTGCGCCAGGGTGCGGTATTCCTGGAAACCATCGACGACCTGGCCGAGCGCGACTGGAAAGACCTGCCCGCGCCGTCCAGCATGCTGGGCTGCGTGGTCGCCGGTGAAGCGGTGCGGCGGCGGGTTGAAGAGCAGCTGGAGCTGTGGGACATCGAACCGCGCTGGGTCGTGCCGTCGGCGCGCGAAGCCGGCTTGCACAATGGCTACGACCACCCCAGCCGCCTGGGTGCTGACCGCTGGGTGTCGCTGGCCGGCGCGCGCTGGCGTGTGCTGGCCGCCGTGGCCAAGGGCGACAAGCCGCGGCCCGCGCTGGTGGTGATGGTGGGCACCGCCGTCACGGTGGACGCGCTGGACGCTGACGGCCACTTCCTGGGCGGCCTGATCCTGCCCGGCTTCGGCCTGATGCAAAAGGCGCTGGAGATGGGCACCGACGGCTTGAAAGTGCCCACTGGCGAGGTCACCGACTTCCCCACCAACACCAGCGACGCGCTGATGAGCGGCGGCGTCAACGCGATTGCCGGCGCCATCGAACGCCAGGTACGCCGCCTGCACGCCCGCACCGGCGCAGAACCCCTGCTGCTGATGACCGGCGGCGCGGCCGCCAAGCTGGCACCCGTCACCGACGTGCCCTTCGAAACGGTGGACACGCTGATTTTCGAAGGCCTGCTGCTGATGCAGAGCCGCAGGCTGGCGCTGTAGAAATTATTACAGCCAGCGTGTGAGCAGTTCGCGCAACTGCGCACGCGAATACGGCTTGGCCAGGTGGGCGTCCATGCCCGCCGCCAGCGACTGCACGGCGTCTTCGTCAAAGGCATTGGCCGTGAGCGCCACGATGGGCACACGCGGCAGGCGCAAGCGCAGTTCGCGTTCGCGCAGGGCGCGCGTGGCGGCGTAGCCATCGAGCACCGGCATCTGGATGTCCATCAGCACCAGGTCCACCCGCTGCGACTGCAGCAGCGTCAGGGCCTGCGCGCCGTCTTCGGCTTCGATGACATCGACGCCGAAAGACTTGAGCATCTCGGCACCGATCATGCGGTTGACCACGTTGTCTTCCACCAGCAGCACCACGCCGGCCACCTGGGCCATCATGTCGAGGCCACCGAAATCGGAATCGTGGCTGGGCGGGGGCATGTGGGGTGCCAGCGGCAGCCGCAGGTCAAAGCGGAATACCGAGCCCATGCCAATCCGGCTGTCGACCTCGATGCGCCCGTCCATGGCCTGAATGATGCGCTGGCTGATGGCCAGGCCCAGCCCGGTGCCGCCCCGCAGCCGCGAACGCGTGCTGTCGACCTGGTGGAAGGGCTGGAAGACTTCTTCCAGCGCACCGGGCGGGATGCCGATACCGGTGTCGGTGACGGCGAAGCGCACGCAAACCACGCTGGCGGCGGGGTCGGGCGGTGTGCCAGCCGCTGCGGCCGGCTGCACCGTCAGGCTCAGCGTGACACCACCGCGCTCGGTGAATTTCACGCCGTTGCCCAGCAGGTTAAGCAGCACCTGCTTGAGGCGCGGCGCATCGCCGACCACGCCGTCGGGCACATCGTCAGCCAGTTGCAGCGTGATGCTCAGCCCGCGGCTTTCGGCATTGGCGCGAAACAGCGCGGTGGCTGAATTGACCACCGAATGCAGCGACATCGGGGTGGCCGACACCACCAGCTTGCCGGCCTCGATCTTGGAGTGGTCGAGCACGTCGTTGAGGATGTCCATCAAGGACTCGCCGGAAGCAGCCGCAGTTTTCACCAAACGGCGCTGGCGCACGTCCAGTTCGGTGTGGCGCAGCAGTTCCAGTGCGCCCAGCACGCCGTTCATCGGGGTCCGTATCTCGTGGCTCATGGTGGCCAGAAACTGACTCTTGGCCAGGTTCGCAGCCTCGGCGGCGTCCTTGGCGCGCAGCAGCGAGGCATTGGCCTGGTCGGCCTGCAGGCTGTTGCGCATGGCGCGCAAGGCGGTGTTGCGGAACTCCAGCGTGGCCCGCGTCATGGTCACGCCAAACATCAGCGCCAGCACGGCCAGCGGTATGGAATGCGCCTGGTTTGACACCAGCGACACCGCCGCCAGCGAGCCCAGCTGCATGCCCGTCAACATCAGGAAGCTGCGTCCGGCCATCGACATGAAAAAGGCCGCCGTCGAGACCGAACCGCAGACGATGACCACGTAAACCGTTGCCGTGGTGCCGCGCAGCGTGGGGTAGATGAAGACGGTGGCCACCACCCACATCAAGCCGACCAGCAAGGCATTCGCTTCGAGCTGCAACTGCAGCGAGCGGATGCGCTCGGGCAGGATCGTGTTGCGACCGCGGTGCATCAGCCCCAGCGCCAGCCGCCAAGCGGCCACCGGCAGGCCCAAAGCCAGCGTGGCCAGCGCGGCGCGCGGGTCGCCGGCATCCCAACCCAGCCAGGCGATGAAGGCGATGACCACCGTCAGCAAGGGCACGCTGCTCGCCGAATTGCGCACGGCCACCCGCAGCATGCTGCGTTGGATTGCGGTCTCGATGCCGTCGGGCTCCTTCATGGGAGGTTGAGCATAGCGTGGCACCCGGGGCAGCCCGCCACTTGCGGCCGGCAGGGCGGTCACGACTGGATGTAGTTTTCCAATTGGGCGATGGTGGCCTCGTGCGTGGCGATGATGTCGTCCATGATGTCGCGGATGGAAATCATGCCCAGCACGGTGCCATCTTCCACCACGGGCAGGTGGCGGAACTTGCGTTCACTCATCAGTTGCATGCAGGCCCGGGTGCCGGTGCGCGGCGTCACCGTCAACACCTGCGCGGTCATGATCTCGGACACTTTGGTGTCGCGCGAACTGCGGCCTTGCAAGGCCACCTTGCGCGTGTAGTCGCGTTCTGACACCACACCCACCAGGCACGCGCCGTCCATCACCACCAGGGCACCCACCGAGTGCTGGGCCAACAGTTCCAGGGCCGCGAAAACACTGTCGTCCGGGCGCACATGCCACAGCGTTCCGTCGCGTTTCTTGAGGAGTTCGGAAACCGGTTTCATGGCGCTGCTCCAGGCTGGCTGACAGTGGTCGAGCGTACCTGAACGACGGCTTTGTTCAAGCCGGTAAGACACCGGGTTGGCGACCTATGATGCCGGCCATGGCCGGACCCGAATTGCTGCCCGCATCCCGCGTTGCGCCCCGTCGACTCTGGGACATCTCGCCGCCCGTCCACGCCGGCTCGCCGGTGTTCCCGGGCGACGCACCGTTCAGCCTGGTGTGGGCCGCGCGCATCACGCCCGACTGCCCGGTGAATGTCAGCACGCTGACCCTGTCGCCGCACACCGGCGCGCACGCTGACGCACCGCTGCATTACGGCGCAGAAGGGGCCGCCATCGGCGCGGTCGACCTGACGCCCTTTCTCGGGGCCTGCCGTGTCATCCATGCCATCGGCGTGGCGCCGCTCATTGAATGGCGGCACATCGCGCACGCCGCCGGCAGCAGCCTGCCCGCTCGGGTGCTGGTTCGCACGTATGAGCGCGCGCCAGTGGACCGCTGGGACGGCGCGCTGGCCGCCTACGCGCCGGCCACCCTGGAACGCCTGGCCGACCTGGGCGTGACGCTGATCGGCATCGACACCGCCAGCATCGACCCCGCTGCCAGCAAGACGCTGGACAGCCACCAGGTCATCCGACGGCGCGGCCTGCGCGTGCTGGAAAACCTGGTGCTCGACGGCGTGCCCGAGGGCGACTACGAACTCATCGCCCTGCCCCTGAAACTGACCACGGCCGACGCCTCGCCGGTGCGGGCCATCCTGAGAGAACTGGCATGACCCGTGACGAGGCCCTGGCGCTGGACGCCGCCGACCCGCTGGCCGCATTGCGCGAACAATTCGCGCTGCCGCCTGGGGTCATCTACCTGGACGGCAATTCGCTGGGGGTGTTGCCAAAGACCGCCGCCGCGCGCATGCAGCAGGTGGTGCAGGCCGAATGGGGCACCGGCCTGATCCGCAGTTGGAACAGCGCCGGCTGGATGGACCTGCCGCAGCGCATCGGCGACAAGATCGCGCGCCTGGTGGGTGCCGGTGCCGGGCAACTGGTGGTGGCCGATTCGACCAGCGTGAACCTGTTCAAGGTGCTCAGCGCAGCGTTGACGCTGGCGGCAGCCGACCACACCGCCGCTGCGCCGCAGCGCAAAGTCATCCTCAGCGAGCGCAGCAACTTTCCGACCGATCTGTACATTGCGCAAGCGCTGTGCCGCGAACGCGGTTTCGAATTGCAATTGGCGCGAGCCGACGACTTGCCGGCGCTGCTGAACGAAGCCACTGCGGTGCTTTTACTGACCCATGTGAACTACCGCACCGGCAGCCTGCACGACATGGCCACGCTGAACCGCGCCGCCCACGCGGCCGGTGCCCTGACCGTGTGGGACCTGGCGCACAGCGCTGGCGCGCTGCCTGTGGATCTGCTGGGCGCTGACGCTGACTTCGCCGTGGGCTGCGGCTACAAGTACCTGAACGGCGGCCCGGGCGCGCCGGCCTTCGTCTGGGCGCACCCGCGCCATGTCGACCGCTTCTGGCAACCGCTGGCCGGCTGGATCGGCCACGCCGCGCCTTTCGAATTCGACCCCGGCTACCGGCCGGCGGCGGGCATCGCGCGCTACCTGTGCGGCACGCCGGCGGTGCTGAGCCTGGCCGCGCTGGAATGCGGTGTCGACACCGTGCTGGCTGCCGAGCCACTGGGTGGCATGCCCGCGCTGCGCGCCAAGTCGCTGGCCCTGACCCGCTTGTTCGCGGCGCAGGTGCAGGCGGGCTGCCCCGAACTCACGCTGGCCTCTCCAGCCGACGACACGCTGCGCGGCAGCCAGGTCTGCTTCAGCCACCCCGACATCGGCTACGCGGTGATGCAGGCGCTGATCGCGCGCGGCGTCATCGGCGACTTCCGCGCGGGCGACAAGTCGCACCCTGCAGGCGCGGTGGACATCCTGCGCTTCGGTTTCACGCCGTTGTATGTGCGTTACGTCGACGCGTTTGATGCCGCCGAACACCTGCGCCAGGTGCTGCACAGCGGCGAATGGCAACGGCCCGAATTCCACCAACGTCAGGCCATCACATGAACACCAGCGGATGTCCTCTCGGCCACAGCAGCCTGCCCCTGTCTGACGAACCGGTGGCGGTGCCGATCTCGACCCCGATCGAACACGAACACGAAGGCGCACAGCTCGATTTCCGCGCCGACATGAGCTATGGCGACTACCTGCACCTGGACCGCGTGCTGACCGCCCAGCACCCGCTGAGCCCCGACCACAACGAGATGCTGTTCATCGTGCAGCACCAGACCAGCGAACTGTGGATGAAGCTGATGCTGCACGAATTGCGCGCAGCCATCGCGCACATCGCGGCCGATGAATTGCACCCGGCCTTCAAGATGCTGGCGCGGGTCAGCAAGATCATGGAACAGCTGGTCCACGCCTGGGACGTGCTGGCCACCATGACACCGCCCGAATACAGCGCCGTGCGCCCTTACCTGGCCAACAGCAGCGGCTTCCAGAGCTGGCAATACCGCTGCATCGAATTCAGCCTGGGCAACAAGCACAAGGCCATGCTGAAGCCGCACGCCCACCGGGCCGACCTGCTGGCGCATGTTGAAGCGGCCTGGCGTTCGCCGTCGCTGTACGACGAAGCGCTGCGCCTGCTGGCCCGCCGCGGCTTGGCCGTGCCGGCCACCCACACGGTGCGCGACTGGACCCAGCCCTACACGGAGAACGCCGCCGTGGAAGCCGCCTGGCTGACCGTCTACCGGGCACCCGAAGCGCACTGGGACCTGTACCAGCTGGGCGAAAAACTGACCGACCTGGAAGACGCCTTCCGCCTGTGGCGCTTCCGCCATGTGACCACCGTGGAACGCATCATCGGCTTCAAGCGCGGCACTGGCGGCACCAGCGGCGTGGGCTATCTGCGCAAGATGCTGGACGCGGTGCTGTTCCCGGAAATCTGGCGCTTGCGCACCCACCTGTGAACGGGACCCGCGTTGTGATCGGTCGGCCGGCTGACCGACCGACAGGGCATCAAAGCACGGCGTTCAGCGCGGCCTCGAAAGAGGCCACCGTGCGGTCTATGTTCTGCAGCTTGTCCAGGCCGAACAGGCCGAGGCGGAAGCTGCGGTAATCGGCCGGTTCGTCGCAAGCCAGCGGCACGCCGGCGGCGACTTGCAAGCCCTGCGCGGCGAAGGCCTTGGTGTTCTGCCAATCGGCATGGTCGGTGTAGCTGACCACCACGCAAGGGGCCTGGAAACCGGGCGCGGCCACGCTGTTGATGCCCTTGCTTTCCAGCAGCGCGCGCACCCGGCGGCCCAACTCGATTTGCGCCGCCTTGGCTTGCGCAAAGCCCATCGCGCGCGTTTCGTTCATCGCGTCGCGCAGGTGCACCAGACCGTCGGTGGGGTAGGTCGCGTGGTAGGCCATCGCGCCCTGTTCGTGGGCTTCCATCATGGCCGCCCACTTCTTCAGGTCGAGCGAAAAGCTGCTGCTGGTGGTGGCCGCCATCAGCGTCTTGGCGTGCTCGGACAACATCACCAGACCCGCGCAGGGCGTGCTGCTCCAGCCCTTTTGCGGCGCGCTGATCAGCACGTCCACGCCAGTGGCGCGCATGTCCACCCACATCGCGCCCGAGGCCACGCAGTCCAGCACGAAGAGGCCGCCGTACGCGTGCACGGCTTCGCCGATGGCGACCAGGTGGTCGTCGGGCAGGATCATCCCGGCCGAGGTTTCCACGTGCGGCGCGAACACCACCGCCGGCTGGGTGCTGCGGATGGTGGCCACGATCTCATCCAGCGGTGCCGGGGCAAAGGGTGACTTGGCCGCCGGCGAAACCATCCGGGCCTTCAACACGGTGGACGACGAAGTCACGCCGGCCATGTCGAAGATCTGCGTCCAGCGGTAGCTGAACCAGCCATTGCGCACGATGAGCACGTTCTTGCCGCCCGCGAACTGCCGCGCCACGGCTTCCATGCCGAAGCTGCCGCTGCCCGGCACCACCACGGCCGCCGCCGCGCCGTAGACCTCTTTCAAGGTGGCCGAGATGTCTTTCATCACGCCCGAAAACTTCTTGGACATGTGGTTCAGCGCGCGGTCGGTGTAGACCACCGAATACTCAAGCAGGCCGTCGGGGTCGACGTGGGGCAGCAGTCCGGGCATGGAGCCTCCGAGGGGTTGGCGGTGCGGAGGGGGCAGCTTAGCAGCGCCCGGACACCACTGCGGCCACGACGGCAGCCAACACTGCATCCACACAGGCCGCCATGAAACCTAGAATTGCGGTTTTGCCGTCTGGAGCGCCCCCATGGACACCCGCACCTCCCCGAACCGCCTGCGCATCACCCAGTTGCAAGAGGTGCTGGCCCAGCGCGGCGTGCACGCGCTGCTGGTGCCGTCCAGCGACCCGCACCTCAGCGAATACCTGCCCGAACACTGGCAGGGCCGGCAGTGGTTGTCAGGTTTCACCGGGTCGATGGCGACCTTGATCGTGGCCGCCAACCGGGCTGCGCTGTTCGCCGACAGCCGCTATTGGGTGCAGGCCGAATCGGAGTTGGCCGGTACCGGCATCGAACTGGTGAAGATCGCCACCGGCGCGTCGGCCGACCACCTGGACTGGCTGGCCCGCAACACGCCCAACGGCAGTGTCGTGGCTGTCGATGGCCAGGTGCTGGGCCTGGCCGCAGCGAAGGCGCTGCAGGCGGCGCTGGACAGCGCGGGCATCGCCCTGCGCACCGACATCGACCTGCTGAATGACATCTGGCCCGAGCGCCCCGCCCTGCCCGCGCAGCCGGTCTACGAGCACAGCGCGCCGCACGCGCCCACACCGCGCGCCGAGAAGTTGGCGAACGTGCGCCGCGCCATGGCCAGCCGGGGTGCCACGCATCACTTCATTTCCACCGTGGACGACATCGCCTGGCTGACCAATCTGCGCGGCAACGACGTCACCTACAACCCCGTCTTCCTGTCGCATCTGCTGCTGAACCTGACGGGCGGCACGCTGTTCGTGGGCGATGGCAAGGTCAGCCCGGCGCTGGCGGCGGTGCTGAAGGCCGACGGCATCGTGTTGGCGCCTTACGCGCAGGCCGGCGCGGCGCTGGGCCAGTTGGGTGCAGCAGACACGCTGCTGGTCGACCCCAAGCGCATCACGCACGGCCTGCGCGCGCAGGTGGGCGCGGCTTGCGCGGTCGTCGAAGCCATCAACCCCAGCACCTTGCTGAAGAGCCGCAAGACCGCCACCGAGGCCGCCTTCGTGCGCGAAGCGATGGCCGAAGACGGTGCGGCGATGTGCGCGTTCTACGCCTGGTTCGAAGCAGCCCTGGCGCGCGGCGAACGCATCACCGAACTGACCATCGACGAAAAACTCAGCGCCGAGCGCGCCAGCCGGCCGGGCTTCGTGGGCCTGAGCTTTTCCACCATCGCCGGCTTCAACGCCAACGGCGCGATGCCGCATTACCGCGCCACCGACGATTCGCACGCCGTTATCGAAGTGAAGACTGGTGAAGGCGGCCTGCTGCTCATCGACAGCGGCGGCCAGTACCTGGGCGGCACCACCGACATCACGCGCGTGTGGCCCATCGGCACCGTCAGCGCGGCGATGAAGCGCGACTACACGCTGGTGCTGAAAGGCACGATGAACCTGTCGCGCGCGCGCTTTCCGAAGGGCACGCTGAGCCCGATGCTGGACAGCCTGGCACGCGCGCCGCTGTGGGCCGAGGGCATCGAATTCGGCCACGGCACCGGCCATGGCGTGGGCTATTTCCTGAACGTGCACGAAGGCCCGCAAAGCATCAGCAAGGCCGTGCCCGACCCGCACATGGCGATGGAGCCGGGGATGATCACCTCCATCGAACCCGGCGTGTACCGCGCCGGGCTGTGGGGCGTGCGGATCGAGAACCTGGTGCTGAACGTGCCGGCCACCACACCCGAGGGCAGCGCCTTCGCGGACTTCCTCGAATTCGAGACGCTGACGCTGTGCCCCATCGACACGCGCTGCATCGCGATGGACCTGATGCGCGCCGACGAAATCGCCTGGCTGAACGGCTACCACGCCACCGTGCGTGCGCGCCTGGCACCCAAGCTCAGCGGCGACGCGCTGGCCTGGTTGAACACGCGCACGGCGGCGATCTGAGCCGCTTGCCGCCAGGGCGCGTGAAATCGCGCCCTGGCCGCGACCAGGCGCTCAGCGCCTTCCGGCGCTTCAGGTCCGGGTCGCGTACTTCGCGATCAAGTCTTTCGCCGACTTCAGGAGCGCCGCACCCTTGTAGCCGCGCTTGTCCATGTCGGCGACCCATTCGTCGTCAACCCGGCTGCTGAGCTTGATGAACTCATCGGCCTCGGCTTGCGTGAAGGTGTGGATGGTGTTGTTGCGGTCGGTGGCGCTCTTGCGACCGATGGGGTCGTTGCCCTGCTGCGTCTTGCCCAGCCAGGCCGACGTCGCCAGGCCTGAGTTGGCATCGATGACTTTCTTCAGATCGGGTGCCAGGCCGTCGTAACGCGCCTTGTTCATCGCCATCACGAAAGTCGTCGTGTACAGCGCGGGCGTGCCGGCCGCGAATTCGCTGCTGAATTTGGTCAGCTCGTGCACCTTCACCGAAGGCACCACTTCCCACGGAATGACGCAGCCGTCGATGGTGCCTTTGCTCAGCGCATCGGGAATCTGCGGCAGCGGCATGCCCACCGGTATGGCCCCGACGGAGGCCAGCATCTTGGTCACCTGGCGCGTCGGGCCGCGCATCTTCAGGCCCTTCAAGTCGGCGGCGCTCTTGATCGGCTTGCCCGCCGTGTGGAAGACGCCCGGGCCGTGCACCTGCAGGGCCAGCACCTGGGTTTCCTTGAACTCGTCGGGGCACTGGGTCTGGAAGTATTCCCAATAGGCCTTGGACGTGGCTTCGGCGTTGTTCATCATGAACGGCAGCTCGAAGGCTTCAATGCGCGGGAAGCGGCCGGCGGTGTTGCCGGGCAGCGTCCAGACGATGTCGACCACGCCGTCGCGCGCCTGGTCGTACAGCTGCACCGGCGTGCCGCCCAACTGCATGGCCGGATAGCCTTCGAACTTGATGCGCCCGCCGCTGTCTTTCTCGACCTTGTCCATCCACGGCTTGTGCATGCTGAGCCAGACGTTGCTCATCGGCGCCATGAAGGTGTGGAACTTGAGCGTGACGCTTTGCTGCGCAAAACCCGACAGGTGCGGCGCACCCAGCACGGTGGCGGCGGCAGCGCCTTGCATGAACGAACGGCGTTTCATATGGAACTTCTCCGGGCAGCGATGAAGCCGTGAAGGTAACGGGGCGGCATGGCCCCGGCGGTCGCGGTTTTCCCTTAGCGTTGGTTCGCGTCAGTTAGCGTCGGTGCCTTGCCAACACCCCACCCCGGCCCCCTTGAGGAAACGATCCATGGTCACGCTGCTGTTGATTGCCGCCCTGCTCGGCGGTGTCTGGTTGTGGACGCCCGATGAAGACCGCGCCTCGCTGGAAGCGCGCTACGCCGCGCTGCCCAGCCGCTTCGTCAGCGCGGCCGGCCTGCGGCTGCATGTGCGCGACAGCGGCCCGCCGGGCGCTGGCAACGCGCCGGTGCTGATCCTGCTGCACGGCTTCGGCTCCAGCCTGCACACCTGGGAACCGTGGGCGCTGAACTTGTCAGACACGTTCCGCGTGGTGCGCATCGACCTGCCAGGCGCGGGCCTGACCGGTGCCGACCCGACGGGTGACTACAGCGACGCGCGCGGCGTGCAAGTGCTGGCCGCGCTGATGGACGAACTGGGCATCGCGCGGGCCAGCCTCATCGGCCACTCGATGGGCGGCCGGCTGGCCTGGCGCTTCGCCGCGGAACAGCCCGGCCGCGTCGAACGCCTGGTGCTGGTGGCACCCGACGGCTACGCCAGCCCCGGCTTCGAGTACGGCAAAGCGCCCGAGGTGACCGCGCCAGTACGCCTGATGCAACACGTGTTGCCGCGCGCCATCCTGCGCATGAGCCTGAAGCCGGCTTACGCCAACCCCAGTCTGCTGAGCGATGAAGTCGTTGACCGCTACTGGCATCTGATGCGCGCGCCGCAGGTGCGGGCGGCGCTGATCGCGCGCATGCAGCAGATGCTGCTGCAAGACCCGGCCCCGCTGCTGGCCCGCATCAGCGCACCCACGCTGCTGCTGTGGGGCGAACAGGACGCGATGATCCCGCTGGCCAACGCGCAGGACTACCTGCGCGACATGAAAGACGCCCGCCTGGCCACCGTGCCGGGTGTTGGCCACCTGCCGCATGAGGAAGCTCCCGTGCAGTCGCTGCCGGCGGTTCGCGAATTCCTGCTGCGCTGAAGACGGCGGGCGGCGGGCGATCCGGCGTGCGATGCAGCGCCTGATTCAGCGCCTGATTCAGCGCTGGATCCAGAGCTGAATCAGGCGCTTGACACGCCGCGCGGTGCGATCCTATAGTGATATCACTTTGACATCAAGGAGCCGCCCATGAACACCGCCACCCTGCGCACCACGGCTGCCGTTGCAGCGAACGATGTGCGCGAACGGCCGCACGCGTCGTTGCCCGGCGTGCCGATGTTCCTGCTGGCGTTGGCTTTCGCCTGCATCGCGGCTTTCGGCATCTACCGGGCGGCGGCCCTGCAAAGACCGGACACGCTGTGGCTGATGGCGGGCGTGCTGGTGACGGTATTCATCATGGCCGGCCTGTACATGCTGCAGCCCAACGAGGCGGCCATCCTGACCTTCTTCGGCCGCTACAGCGGCACCGACCGCAGCCAGGGCCTGCGCTGGGCCAACCCGTTGATGGTCAAGCACAAGGTGTCGCTGCGGGCGCGCAATTTCAACGCCCCCACGCTGAAGGTCAACGACCAGCGCGGCAACCCCATCGAGATCAGCGCCGCCCTGGTTTGGAGCGTGCACGACACGGCCCAGGCCGTGTTCGAGGTGGAAAACTTCGAACGCTATGTGCAGGTGCAGACCGAGGCCGCGCTGCGCCATCTGGCTTCGCAATACCCCTACGACGAGGGCGAGCAGGACGGTCAGGAGGTGACCACGCTGCGCGGCGGCATGGACGTGGTGGCCGAGGCCCTGCGCACCGAACTGCAGGTGCGCTGCGCCAAGGCCGGCGTGCAGGTGATGGACGCGCGGCTGACCCATCTGGCCTATGCCGCCGAGATCGCCCAGGTGATGCTGCGCCGCCAGCAGGCCGAGGCCATCGTCTCGGCACGGCACAAGATCGTGCAGGGTGCGGTGGGCATGGTCGAAGCGGCCTTGAAGGGTCTGTCTGAGCGCGGCATCGTGCACCTGGACGACGAACGCAAGGCGGCGATGGTGTCGAACCTGCTGGTGGTGCTGTGCAGCGACCGCGAGACACAGCCGGTCGTCAACGCCGGCACCCTCTACAACTGAAGATCGGGTCGCAGCCGCAGCCGCAGCCTCAGCCGCAGTTCAACCATGGCCAGCCCGGGCAAGAAGGCCTTCCCACTGCGCATCGACCCGGCCTTGTGGGCCGAGATCGAGCGCCTGGCCGCGCAGGACTTGCGCAGCGCCAACGCGGAAGTCGAATTCCTGCTGCGCGAAGCCCTGGCCCGCCGGGGCGTGCGGGTCAGGGCCCCGGCCGCGCCTCAAATGCGCGAAGACGCCGGCGCGGCTGGCAGCGGCACGCCGCCCGAACCGGCCTTGTAGGTCAGCGGGCCGATCGGGTCGACCTGACCCACGCCGGCCTTGCTCCAGTCGCACACACCGCCGCTGAACACGGCTTGCAGGCGGGTCTGCTGGCCGGCCGTGAAGGTGACGCCGGTGTAGTCCGTGAAGACCACCGGTTTGAGCAGGCACTTCAGGATGTTTTCGCTGAGCGCCCCGCCGGCCACCTGGCGCGGCGAGCTGTTCTTGGCCAGCCGCACATCGGCATCACACACCGCCTGGTCCAGCACCTTGGTGGCGAAGGTGCTGTCACCCGTCAGGTAACACAGGTCCACCGCCGCCGCCGGCTTGGCCGCAATGACTTGGGCCTGCGTGCGTTCGCCGTTCAGCCAGGACTTGGGTGCGCTGGTCAGCAGGGCGCTGAGCCAGGTGTCCATGGTGGTCAGCGAGGCCACGGTCACCGCGTTGACTTGCGCCGCCGTGCCGGGCAGCAGGCCCGTGCCGTAGCGCCAGATGACCTGGTTGCCACTGTTGCCGCCGTTGGAAGCCGCGATGCGCGCGCGCTCGGAGTAGCTGCGCCAGATGTAGTGGATGCCCTGCTCGTCGTAGCCGCGTGAATCGATGATGGGCAGCTTGCCCAGGTTCTTGCCGCTGGACACGATGCCGGCCTTGTAGGCAATGTCCAGCGCTGCCGCGTCGGCCACCGAGCGGGCTGCGGTGCGGTTGCTGTCGACGTCCATGCCGCCGATCTTCTCGTTCAACGTGATGAACTCGTCCACCGTGATGACACCGGCCAGCAAGGCTTTCAGGCCGTACTGCACGCCCACGTTGTCGCCGGTCTGCAGCGCCCGCGTGCCGCTGGCCGCCAGCGCGTTGGGCACGCTGCCCCACACCGCGGTGGACAGGTCGGCATCACCGCAGCGGGTGCCGGTGGGGTTGGTCACCGGGTCGTAGACCAGCGCGGCCGGCAGCAGACAGTTGTTGCGCGGGGCCTCGCCGGGGATGGTGCCCATGGCACCGGTGGCAGCGTCCAGCACCAGGGTGCGCACGTAGTTGCCGGGCTTGCCGTTGAAGCCGAAGGCGTTGTTCCAGGACTGGCAGCCGATCTGGTCCAGGTGGCCGTTGATGGCTTTCTTCTTGGCGTTGATCTCGGCCTGCGTCTTGCCGGCCATCAGGGCCGTCCAATCGGTGCCGGCGTAGAAGTTCACCAGCAGCACGCAGTCGATGACTTCCATGCCGGTGGTGATGCTGTCGGGGTAGTCGCAACTGGGCTGGATGCCGTCGAGCAGACCGGGGAAGGTCGAGGCCACGGTGTTCTGCTGGATCGAGCCACCTGAGCAGCCATTGCCCAGCGTGTACTTGATCTGGCCGTAGCCGCGCGTGATGTGCTCTTTCATCATCATCAGCGTCTCGGCCACCAGCACGCGGTTCGAGTTGTAGAGCGAATCGGTCAGGCTGTGGTCCACCACCATGAAGCCGCGCGACAGCGCCGCATCGTCGGCCCAGTTCTGCTCGGTGCGGAACTGCTGGCGCGGCTGGCCGGTGCTGGCCCCGAAGCTGTAGACGACCTTGCCGTTCCACTGCGGCTGCGGTGCCAGCGGCGTCCAGGCGGTGGTCTTGGTGGGGTCGAAGAGCACCACGATGTCGTAGATGCCGCGGTTCACGGTGCCGCGCTCCACGCGCACGATGTAGGGCACGGTCAGGCCGGCAGTGGTGGTGGTGGTGGCCAGGTCGGTCGGCGTCACGCCCACGGTGTAGGGCTTGAAGCAGTTGTTGGCAGCGGCCACAGCCGGCGGGCTGGGGTCGGGCAGGGCCGTCGAACAACCTGCGGTGGTGGTGCGGTAGAAGAGCTTGAATTCAGTGGCAATGTTGCACTGCGCGTCGGTGGCGGTGGTGCTCAAACCGCTGGCGTTGCTGGCCGGCGTGTTGCCGACGGCGGCCACCGCCGTGGGCGTGGCGCAGACCCAGGGCGTGGTCTGGGCCGACAGCAGCACCGGGCCGCCAATGGGGGCGTTGGTGACGGTCAGCGCAGCGCTCGCGAAGTGCGCGTCTTCGGCGCCGGCCGTGATCGTGTTGGCGCCGGTCTTCATGCCCTTGACGACGCCCAGGATGCGGCCGTCGCTGCCTTGCACAAAGGCCGAGGTGACGTCGGTGCCGTTGACGTCCACCTTGAGGCGGCTGGCGATGGCACCTTCGGGCAACTTGATTTCCACCAGGGCGGACCCGCCGCTGACCAGGTCTGCCCGGTTGGACAGGGTGGTGATGGTGGGCTCGCCCGGCAGTTGGGACGTCCAGTTGCACCCGCCCAGCAAGGCCAGGGCTCCGAGCGCAGCCCAGCGGGCCGCGTGCTTGAGTCGTTTCATGTCCAGTCTCCAGGTTGCCCGTGCGGCTCATGCCGCGCGGGTCGTCGCCAGATGATGCAACTTGACAGAAGCCTGACGACTGCGGCCTACCCTTAGCCGCAGTCACCTGCGCGACACCGGCGCGCCCCCCGCGCAACGCCTGTCTCCCGCAGACACCCCCCTCGATCGAGGCTACGCACCGGCCTGCTGCAGCGCTACGCTTGCAGTGCTGAGCACCGCTACCCCGACCGAGAAACCGCCATGCACGCAAGCGCCCGTACCGCCGCCTTCGCCCTCTTCTGCGCCGCCGTTGTGGCACCGGCCGTGCACGCCGCAACGCCCAGTCACCAGTACCGGCTGGACGGCAGCCTGGTGGACGATCTGGCCGGCCCGGCCCTGGTCAGCGCCGGTGGCACCGTGGACGCCACCGGCTACAGCTTCGGTGCCAACCAGGGCCTGACGATGGGCGTCGATCTGGGCGCGGCTTACACCATCGACTTGCTGTTTCATTTCGACAATGTCAATGCCGGCTGGAACAAGATCATCGACTACAGGACCTTGACGTCGGACAGCGGCATGTACACGCTGAACGGCAACTGGAATTACTGCTGCGGCGCGGGCAGCACGGGCAACTTCGGCAGCGTCACGGCTGGCGTCGATGCCCGCTTGACCCTGACCCGCAGCAGCGCGGGTTTGGTGTCGATCTACGTCAACGGCGCTTTGCAGACGGTGGCTGGCAACGACTTCGGCATTGGCGACTTCACCGGCAACTTCGCGCGCTTCTTCATCGACGACTTCGCCACCAACCAGGGCGAAGCCCGCGCCGGACGCGTCGATTTCATCCGCACCTTCGACAGCGTGTTGACCGACACCGAAGTGGCCGCACTGGGCAATGTGCCCAGCCCCATCCCCGAGCCGGCCAGCCTGGCCTTGATGCTGCTGGGCTTGGCCGGTGTGGCCGCCGCCGCGCGCCGCCGCTGAAGCGGGTTTTGCACCCGGCGGGGCCGGCCGGGCGGTGGCCTGCTAACCGATGTACCGCACCAGCCACAGGCTGATGGCCGGGAAGAACAGCAGCAGCAGGGTGCGCAGGGTGTCGCTGATCAGGAAGGGCATCACGCCCCTGTAGCTTTCGGCGATGGGCACGTCTTTGGCCATGCTGTTGACAACGTAGACGTTCAGCCCCACCGGCGGTGCCAGCATGCCGAAGCCGATGGTCATCAACACCATGATGCCGAACCAGATGGCCACGCTTTCCTTGGGCATGCCGAAGTCCAGGCCCATGATCATCGGGAAGAAGATCGGGATGGTCAGCAAGATCATGCTGAGCTCGTCCATCACGCTGCCCAGCACCACGTAGAACAGCATGATGGCGGCCACCACCATCACCGGCGGCAGACCCCAGGCCTGCACGATGCCGGCCAACTGCCCCGGCACCTGGGTCAGGGCCAGCGCCGCGTTCATCAGGTCGGCACCCAGGAAGATCAGGAAGATCATGGCCGACGATTCGGCCGTCGCGTAAAAGCAGTTCTTGAACTTCGGCCAGGTGATTTCGCGCTTGGCCAGGGCCGCCACGAAAGTGGCCGCGGCACCCACCGCTGCGCCCTCGGTGGGCGTGAACAGGCCGCCGTAGATGCCGCCGAAAACGATGACGAAGATGATGGCGATGGGACCGATGCCCGACAGCGCCTGCAGCGTCAGCGGGGGCGCGGCTTCCTGCTCGGGCGCGTGGCCCGGCACCAGGCGCACATAGATCGCGATCGCGACCATGTAGCCCAGCATCGCCAGGATGCCGGGGATCATGGCCGCCGCAAACAGCTTGGCGATGTTCTGCTCGGCCAATATGGCGTAGATGACCAGCGGCACCGACGGCGGAATCAGGATGCCCAGCGTGCCACCGGCGGCCAGCGTGCCGGTGCTCAGGCGCCCGGAATAGCCGGCCCGGCGCATCTCGGGCAACGCCACCTGCGTGATGGTGGCGGCCGTGGCCACGCTGCTGCCGCAGATGGCCCCGAAGGCCGCGCAGGCCGCCACGGCGGCCATTGCCAGCCCGCCCTTGAAGCGCGACATGACGGCTGCAGCAAAGCCGAACAGGGCGCGTGAAATGCCGCCTTGCGTGGCGAAGTTGCCCATCAGGATGAACAGCGGAATGACGCTCAGGTCGTAGCTGGCGAAGCGCGCGAAGGCTTGCGTGTTGAGGAAGCTGGCCAGCGGCATCCAGCCGGCCTGCAGCACATAGCCAACGACGCCGGCACTGAACATGGCCACGGCGATGGGCGTGCGCAGCGCCATCAGCAGCAGCATCACCGCGAAGATCAGCAGGGTCAGCGTGACGGGGCCCAGGCTCATGCGGTCGCCCCTTCGTTGCAGCCGGCGAAACCGCCGAACCCCCGAACCGCCTGGGTCAGCGCAATCAGCGCGGTCAGCGCCAACGCCGGCACCATGAAGGCGTAGACCACCCATTCGGGGAAGCCCAGCATCATCGAACCCGACTGGTTGCGCCAGGCGCTCAAGCCCCCGACGCTGGTGCGCCAGGTCATCAGGCCCATCGCCACGGCCAGCAGCAGCGCGCCGAAGCGGTCGAGCTTTTCCTGTGTGGCGGCGCTGGCCTTGGCGGTGAAGAAGTCGACCATGATGTTGCCGCGGCGGATCTGGCACCAAGGCATGAACAGCGCAATGGCCGCGCCGGCTGCCGAACCCGAGAGTTCGAAATCGCCGACCAGCGTCCAGCCCACGGTGTTGCGTCCGATCAGGCTGACGCAGGTCATCAGCGTGATCACGGTCAGCAGCACGCCGGCCAGCACGGCGCAGGTTCTGGCACCGGCAATGGCAGCACTTTCAAGCAGGTTCACAGCGTTCTCCTCGGCTTCGTTCAGTATTGGGTGGCGGGCAGGCGCACGTGCAGGCCGTCGAGCGCGGCGCTCAGTTCGATCTGGCACGACAGGCGGCTGGCGGCCGCGCGCGGGGTGGCGGTCATGTCGAGCATGGCCCGTTCGTCGGCCGCCGCAGCCGGCATGCGGGCCGCCCACTCGACATCGACGAAGACGTGGCAGGTGGCGCAGCTGAGGCAGCCGCCGCAGTCGGCCGCGATGCCGTCCACACCGGCCGCCACCGCCGCCCGCATCAGGCTCTTGCCGGTGCGCCCGGTGATGACATGGGCGTGGCCGGCGGCCGTGTGCAGAGTCAGGGTGATGGTGGTCATGCGGGGGCTGCAGCTCGGTGGGCGGGGCGGGGTTCAGTCGGGATCATCGGTAGCGGTTGATGTGTAGCGGTTGATAAAAACGGTCGATCAACAACGGTCGATCAATAACGGCCGAAGTATTCACGGCGTTCCCACTGCGCCGGGTCTTCGGCCTGCGCATGGCGTGCCAGTTCCTGGCGCTTGACGGTGTCGTAGACCAAGCCCATCACCGGACCCAGGCCGCGTTGCAGCACGGCGTCGCTGGCCAATGCATCGAGTGCCTCGCGCAGCGAAGCGGGCAGGCGCGCGGCGCTGCCGGTGTAGGGCGTCTCGGTCGCGGCACCGGGGTCAAGCTGGCCTTGCAGGCCGTCCAGCCCGGCCCAGATTTGCGCGGCGATGGCCAGGTAGGGGTTGGCCATCGGTTCGGCCATGCGGTTCTCTATGCGCGTGGCCGGGTCGCCTGCACCGCCTTCACTGCCACCCGCGCCGGCAACGCCGATGACGCGCAGCATCGCGCCCCGGTTGTCACGCCCCCAGACCACCGCCTGCGGTGCCATCACACCGCCCTGGTAGCGGGCGTAGGCCGAGATGCTCGGGGCGCACAGCGCCGTCATGCCCGGTGCGTGCGCCAGCAGGCCGGCCAGCCAGTGCGCGCCGGCGTCGCTGAGGCCGTGGCGCGCATCGGCCGCGCCCATGACGGCGGTGGATGCGTCGGCAGGTGCGTCGGCAGATGCGTCGGCAGATGGGTGGGCGGGTGCGTCGGCAGCGCGGTCACGCGGCATCGCGTTGCGGCCTTGCAAGTCAGTCAAAGATTGGTGCAGGTGCCAGCCGCTGGCCACCGCCATCGGCAGCGGCGGCCGGCAGACGAAGCTGGCGTGCAGCCCGGCCCGGCGCAATGCCTGGCGCAGGCCGTTGCGCAGCAGGATCATCTGGTCGGCAGCGGTCAGTGCATCAGTGGGTGCGAACACCGCTTCGAACTGGCTGGGCCCGAATTCGATTTCCAGCGAACGCAGCGGCAAGCCCAGGCCCAGCGCGGTGCGGCGCACGATGGCCAGCGCCTCGGCGCACTGGTCGGCGTGGGCTTCCGACAGCAGCGCGTAACCGGGGTGCAGCAGCGCCACGGCCGGCGGTTCGGCGGGCCACGCGGCGTCGGCCGTGGCCAGCTGGGGGTCGGTGATGCGGTGGATGTGGAATTCGACTTCCAGCCCACAGCGCAGGCCGTAGCCCACAGCCCGCAAGGCGGCCAGGGCGCGCAACAGCACGCCGCGCGGGTCGGCTTGCACCGGGCTGCCGTCGGCCCAGACCGGGTCGCAGCGCACCCAGGCGGTGGCATCGGCCCAGGGCAGCACGGTGAAGCTTCCCGGGTCGGGCAGCAGCTGCACGTTGTTGGCCGCGCCAAATCCGCCGCCGGCCCCGGCCCCGGCCGCACCGCAGGCCGCAAACAGCGCCCGCGTGGCGGCGTTGGCGGTCGGCTCGAAAACCTGGAAAGCGGTGCGGTCGGCGGTGTCTTTGAGCAGCAGCGTGCTGACCACACCGACGCCGTCGAGCAGCGCCTGGCCAAAGGCTTCAGCGCCACCGACCACGGTCTTGCCGCGCAGCGTGCCGTGCAGGTCGGCCCAGGCCAGGCGCAGTTGCTCGATGCCGGCGGCGCGCAGGCGGTCCAGGACGGCCTCACAGGCAGCCACCCGGGCGGCGGTGTTCTCAGGCCAATGGGCGGCCGGCTTGACCGGCGACTGGGCGGCCGTCATGCCGGCGCGGCCGCGCCCGCCACCAGCCAGGTCGCAGCGGCGCGCTTGGCGTCTGCCGCAGCCTGCCAGTGCGCGGGCCAGCTGGCCGCCGGGGCGATGCAGTCCAGGGTGTCGGGGCCGTGCAGCGCCGCGGCTTGTTCCGCGTTCAGCACCATCGGCGGCGTGCCGCCGGCCCGCACGGTGTCGATGGCCTTCAGCAGCAGGCGGCGGTTGGCCATGATGACCTTGTCGCTCTGGCCCAGGTGTTCACGCGTGCGGTCCTGAATGGCACCCATGCTTTCCACGGCCCACTGGTCGTGCAGGTTGATGTCTTCTTCGCCCATGCCCAGGTAGGTGCGGGTGCGCTGTTCCTCGGGCTTGAAGTTCCAGCCGTTGTGGCGGCCGTTCTTCGGCACGTAGTCGGGCAGCGTGATGTGGGCCAGGCGCTGCTGGCGCATGGTTTCCTTGTCCAGCGGGCCGGCAAAGCTGGTGAAGAAGGTGTACCAGTAGGTCTGTCGGTCATCGACCGGCACGTGCATCTGCGTGATGGTGACGGTTTCGGACAAAGGTATGACGAAAGTCTGCGGGAAGGCCGCGTGGGTGACGCGCACATGGGTCAGGCTGGCGTTGATGGCGCGCAGCGCGGTCAGCCGCGTCAGGCCGGGCGCGATCTCGTCGAAGTGAATCTCGGGGCTGCAGACCTCGCGCATCACGCGAGTCATGGGCCAGCGTTCACCGTCCACCGCGCCGGCGCTGGCGGCGCGGAACTGGCGGCCGAATTCCTTCTGGCCGGTGGCGTCCAGCGCGTCGTCTTGCAGGTAGCGGTGCAGGAAGGACGGGTGCGCGGGATCGATGCCCACCTCGAAAGCCTGCAGCCAGTTGCATTGCCACAAGCCCTTGAACGCGAAGCGGTGGCTGACCGGCGCGGCAAAGCAGTCGAAGGCCGGCAGTTCGGGTGGCGTGCTGCCTTCCGGGCCCAGGTAGGCAAAGATGACGCCGGCCGCCACGCGCAGCGGGTAACTGCGCTGGCGCACGCGTTGGCACAGCGTCGAAGCGACGCCCTGCACAGACGGCTCGGCCGGCGTTTCCAGGCACTGCCCGCTGGCCGCGAATTTCCAGCCGTGGAAAGGGCAGCGGATGCCGTCGCCTTCGTGCCGCGCAAAGGCCAGGTCGGCACCGCGGTGCGGGCAGTCGCGGTCGAGCAGACCGAAAGCGCCGCTGTCGTCGCGGAACAGTACCAGGTCCTGGCCCAGCAGGCGCACCGCTTTCAAGGGCCGATCGGCCATGCGCGGGTCCAGGCGGGGGTCGAATTCGTCCAGCAGGGCGGCGGGTTGCCAGTAACGGCGCAGCAGGTCGCCGCAGGGCGTGCCGGGGCCGATGCGGGTGATCAGTTCGTTCTGGGCGGCATGCATCGTGCGGGCCAGTCTAGGCGGCAGGCCGGGGTGAAACAAGCAAGGCAAATACGGGTTGCGGCCGACCCCACGGCCTGCCCGGCTGTGGTCAACATGTGACGATTGCGGATGGCCCTTCACTTGCGGGCAACACCGCCGTCACCGACCGCTTCGACACTCGCCACGTTCCTCGACTCAACTACAGGTTGTCACCCATGTCCTCACGAACCGCTCGCAATGCCCGCACCTTTCGCACCGCTCGGTACGCCCTGCCCTGCGGCGCGCTGGCGCTCTTCGCCGCCTCGGTGCAGGCGCAAGACATCGACTCGATACGGCAGATGCCCGGCGCCGACGGCCAGGGCGCCGGCATCGTCGGCCTGGGCGTGGCCAGCGGCCCGCGTTTCTCCGGTGCCGACGCCACCCGCACCCGCGTGCTGCCGGTGCTGGGGTACCAGTGGGCCAACGGCTGGTTTGCCAGCACCATCGGCGGCGTGGGCGTGAACCTGTCCAGCACCCCGGGCCTGCAATACGGGCCCCGGCTGACGGTGGACTTCGGCCGCAAGGCGGACAGCGACAGCCGGCTGCGCGGCATGGGTGATGTGAAGGCGGCGGCCGAACTGGGCGGCTTCGTGCATGTCCGCGTGGCCGACGCGTTCTCGCTGAACGCCAACCTGCGCGCCGGTTCGGGTGAAGACAACAAAGGGGTGCGCCTGGACCTGGGCGCGGCCTACGGTGTCGCCCTGGCACCCGGCCTGCGCCTGCGCCTGGGCACCAGCGCCACACTGGCCAACCAGGCCTTTGCGCAAACGCACTTCGGCGTGACGGCCAGCCAGTCGGTCAACAGCGGCTACGCGGTCTACACGCCGAAGGCCGGCTTGCAGGACGTGCGCGCCAGCATCGGCGTCATGTACGCGATCGCGCCGCGCGTGATGCTGAGCACGGCGTTGACCAGCACCACCTTGGTGGGCGACGCCAAAGACAGCCCGCTGGTGCGCAAGACCACTGGCCTCAGCGGCCAGCTCGGCGTGGCCTACGGGTTCTGATCGGGCGCGGGCAAGGCCTCGGGCGGCGGCATGACCACCGGCACCACCGGCACCACCGGCACCACCGGCACCACCGGGGCCGCCGGGGTTGCCGGGGCTGCCGGGGCTGCCACCGCCCGCAAGTCGATCACCACCGTGTGCGCCACGCGGTCCTGGATGCCCTGCCGGTTGACGTCCCACAGCGCCTGCGCAAAACCCAGCCCGCCGGTGGCCATGCCGGCTGCGTAGCCCCCGTAGCGGCGCAGGCAGCGCATCACCGTCAGCGGCCGGCCGGTCAGTTCGATGGTGCGCAACTTGAACAACTTCTTGCCCAGCGTCTGGCCGTTCCACCAGGCCGGCAGCAGCGAGAAATAGACGACGCCCCAGCCCAGGCTGATGCCCACCGATGCCAGCGCGCGGTCGAACTGCTGGCGCCATTTGAAAGGCTGGGGTTTGCGCAGTTCGACGACTTGCGCTTCCAGCCACGCGATGCGCTGGGCGTCGGTCAGGCCGGGGGCTGATGCCGACGTGGCGGCGGCTTCAACGGCCGCTTCGGCAACCTCGGCTGCCGCTTCGTCCTGTGCCTCCGCCTTCGCCTCGGCAGCGGCGGCAACGCGGTGCGCTTCCCGGCCCGGGCCGTGGTTGTTCCAGGTTTCCTGAACCGCCAGCAAGCCCAGTGCCGCCGCGAACACCCAGCCAATCAGCAGGCGTTTGCGCACCCCCGCGCGCTGGCCGCCCAACAGCGCCGCCACCAACGCCAGCCCGCAAATCAACCACAAGCCCCCGACGCCCGCCAGCAGGGCCAGGAAGGCCAGGTCCACCCCCATCGCCAGCGCCCGGCGCTGTGGCGTGGCCAGCGGCAGGCCGATCAGCTGCGGCGCCAGGTTCAGCGGCTCGGCGCTGAGCCAGCGGGGCTGCGGGGTGTAGCGGGCCAGCAGCACGGCCTACAACAGCACGATGTCGTACTGCTCCGGGTTCATCGTCGGCTCGGTGCTCAGCGAGATTTTCTTGCCGATGAATTCACTCAAGCCGGCCAGGTGCACGCTCTCTTCGTCGAGCAGCATTTCGATGACCGTGGCGCTGGCCACCACGCGGAATTCCTTGGGCGCAAACTGGCGCGCTTCACGCAGGATCTCGCGCAGGATGTCGTAGCAAACGCTGCGCGCGGTTTTCACCTGGCCGCGGCCTTGGCAGGTGGGGCAGGGTTCGCACAGCATGTGGGCCAGGCTTTCGCGGGTGCGCTTGCGCGTCATTTCCACCAGGCCCAGCTGCGTGAAGCCGCTCACCGTGGTGCGCGTGCGGTCGCGCGCCAGCTGCTTGCGCAGTTCGGCCAGCACGGCCTGCTGGTGGTCTTCACGCAGCATGTCGATGAAGTCGGCCACGATGATGCCGCCCAGGTTGCGCAGGCGCAGCTGCCGCGCCATCGCGCCAGCGGCTTCCAGGTTGGTCTTGAAGATGGTGTCTTCGAAATTGCGCGCGCCGACGAAGCCACCAGTGTTCACGTCCACCGTGGTCAAGGCCTCGGTCTGGTCGATGATCAGGTAGCCGCCGCTCTTCAAATCCACCCGCCGGGCCAGCGCGCGGGTCAGTTCTTCTTCGATGCCGAAGAGGTCGAAGATGGGCCGCTCGCCGCGGTAGTGGTCCAGCTTGGCCACCGCGCCGGGCATGAAGGTTTCACCGAAGGCTTTCAGCGCGTCGCACTGCAGCTTGCTGTCGATGCGGATGGTCTGCGTGGCGTCCACCGTCAAGTCGCGCAGCACGCGCTCGGCCAGGCTCAGGTCCTGGTGCAGCAGGCTGCCGGGCGGCCGGCTTTGCGCGCGTTCGCGGATCAGCGCCCAGGTGCGGCGCAGGTAGGCGATGTCTTCGCCCAGTTCGGCATCGGTCGCCTCTTCGGCGTTGGTGCGCAGGATGAAACCACCGCCGCCGTCTTTGCCCTCCGGCGCGGTCAGCGCCTGCATCCGCGTGCGCAGCTGTTCGCGCAATTCGTGCGAGCCGATTTTCTGGCTGATGCCGATGTGCTTGTCGTGCGGCAGGAAAACCAGCATGCGGCCGGCCACCGAAATCTGCGCCGACAGCCGCGCGCCCTTGGTCCCGATGGCGTCCTTGATGACCTGCACGGTCAGCGTCTGGCCTTCGAAGACCTGGCGTTCGATGGGCACCAGCGGCAGGTCGTTGCGGCTGTCCTTGCCGGCCGTACCGCCGTGGCCCGGGCGGCCAGCAGCGCCGGGGTTGTTCAGGTCGGCCACATGCAGGAAGGCGGCGCGCTCCATGCCGATGTCGATGAACGCGCTTTGCATGCCGGGCAGCACGCGCACCACCTTGCCGAGGTAGACGTTGCCGACCAGGCCGCGTTCCAGCGTGCGTTCGATGTGCAGTTCCTGCACCGCGCCGTTCTCGACGACGGCGACCCGGGTTTCCTGGGGTGCCCAGTTGATGAGAATGTCTTGCGCGGGCATGGTTCGAGTCCAGATGGCTAGATGGCTAGATGGCTAGATGGGCAGGGAAACGCGGGCGGCACGCAGCAGCGTGGCGGTCTCGAAGAGGGGCAGGCCCATGATGCCGCTGTGACTGCCTTCGATGTGGGCAATGCAGCCGGCCAGCGCGCCCTGGATGGCGTAGGCGCCGGCCTTGCCGCGCGGCTCGCCGCTGGCCACATAGCGGGCCATGGTGGCCGGCGACAGCGGGGCGAAGCGCACCCGCGACAGGCTGGTCAGCGTGTGCACTTTCGCGCGCCCGGTGGCCCCGGTGGCACCTGCCTCAGCGGCCTCAGCGGCCTCAGGGGCCACAGCGGCCACGGCCACGCAAGTCAACACGCGGTGGCTGTGGCCCGACAGCACCGAGAGCATGCGCAGCGCGTCGGCATCGTCAAGCGGCTTGCCCAGGATGCGCCGACCCAGCGCCACCGTGGTGTCGGCGCACAAGATGGGTGCCGGCGGCAGACCGCGCCGCTGCAGGCGGGCGCGCGCGGCCTGCAACTTGGCCAGCGTGACGCGCTGCACATAGGCCAGCGGCAATTCACCGGCGCGTTCGGCTTCCAGCGCTTCCGCGTCCTCAAGGATGTCGCCAGCCACGTTCGGCAGCAGCAGCCGGTGCGCCACGCCCAGCTGGTCCAGCAGCTGCTGGCGGCGCGGGCTTTGCGACGCCAGGTAGACGAAGGCGTGACGAGGGGCGGCAATCATGCGTCCATTGTCCATGCCGTCCACCAGAGCGCCCTGCGCGAAAACGCGGTTGCAGCGACGGTGGTGCAGGACGGCGGCAACCCTATTCGCGGTGGTAGGGGTGGCCGGTGGCCAGCGTCCAGGCGCGGTACAGCGCCTCGGCCAGGATGACGCGGGCGAAGGCGTGCGGCAGCGTCAGGTCGCTCAGCCGCAGGGTCTCGTCGGCGGTGGATTTCAATGCCGGGGCCAGGCCGTCGGGCCCGCCGATCAACAGCACCGTGTCGCGGCCTTCACCGCGCCAGATCGGCAGCCGTTCGGCCAACTGCGCGGTGGTGCGCCGGGTGCCGAATTCGTCCAGCACCACGCGCCTTGCGCCTTTGGCCTCTTTGGTCAGCGCGGCTTCGATGCGCGCGGCTTCGGCTTCCATGCACTGCGCGGCGGTCTTGCCGCCCGAATTTCCACGACCCCGCGGCTCGGCCTTCAGGGCCCGCAGTTCCAGCCGCATCTCGGGCGGAAAGCGCTTGGCGAAATCGGCCCAGGCCTCGTCGGCCCAGGCCGGCTGGCGCTGGCCGATCGCCACCACCAGCAGCTTCACGTCGGCCTACTTGGCGCGTGTCGGCGTCTTGCGCGCCGGCTTGCGCACGGCGGCCGGCGCGGCCTTCTTGGCCGCCGGGGTCTTGCGCACCGACTGCCCCGCCGCCTTGACCACGATGGTCTTGGTGGCCGGTGCGGTGCTCGCACGGGTTGCGGTCTTGCGTGCTGGCGTCTTCGAGGCCACGCGCTGGAAGGCCGCGCTGCGGTTGGTGGCCTTCTTCTCGACCACGTCGCGCGTGGGTTTGTCAGCCCGCGCCGCCTTGGCCGTCGCGCGGGTTGGCGCGGCCGGTGCCAGGTCTTCGGCTGCGTCGCGGGCGGCGTTGCGCGTGCGTGACGGCCGCACCGAATCGTGTTCGGCACGCACTTGCGCCTTGGCCTTGCGGGCCGGCTTCATGGGCTTGACCGGTTTGCCGGGTTTGCCGACGGGTTCGGGTTCACTGGCCTTGACCAGCTTGGTGTTGACCTCGCCGATCTTCAAGCGCACGGTCTTGCCGCCCCAGATTTCTTCCAGGTGGTAGTACTCGCGGATGGCCGGCTGCATGATGTGCACAACGGCGGCACCGCAGTCCACGATGATCCATTCGCCGTTCTCTTCGCCCTCGACGCTGAGCAAGTCCATGCCGCGGCTTTTCACGGCGTCCCGCACGCTGGCGGCCAGCGCCTTGGTCTGGCGGTTGCTGGTGCCCGAAGCGATGATCACGCGTTCGAACAGGGCAGACAGATGCTCGGTGTTGAAGACAGCGATGTGCTGGGCCTTCACGTCTTCGAGGCCATCGACGATGGCGCGTTGCAGCTTGCGGATGTCCATTCAGCTCCTGATGGGTGACGGAGTAACAGCCTGGTGTTTCTGGTACAGGCCGTGGGATTCAATATAGCGCGCCACGGCGGGCGGCACCAATTGGGTGATGTCCTGCGCCGTGGCCACGTCGTCCCGGATGGCGGTGGACGAAACGTCCAGCATCGGCAACGGCACGGCTTGGTGCGCAAAACGTTGAACTTCGGGGTCGGGCTGGCGCACCGGGCCGGGCCGGTTGGCTACGGCCAGCGTCACCAGGCCCAGCAGCACGGGCCAGTCGCGCCAGGTGTGCAGGCCGGCGTACTGGTCCTGGCCGATGATCAGCACCCACTCGGTGCCGGGCTCGGCCGCCACCAGCGCCTTCACGGTGTCCAGCGTGTAGCTGGGGCCGCTGCGCTCGATCTCGATGCGGTCCAGCTTGAAGCGCGGCTCGCCAGCGATGGCCAGCCGCACCATCGCCTCGCGGTGCGCCGCGTCGGTGATGGTCCAGCCCTTCTGCCAGGGCTGGCCGGTCGGTATCCAGCGCACTTCGTCCAGGTCGAAAGCCTGCAATGCGGCGTGAGCCAGCGCCACATGGGCGGTGTGTACCGGGTCGAAGGTGCCGCCGAAAAGACCCACCCGTCGGGCTGCTGTGGTCACGCGGCCAACCAGTCGCGCGGCCGCAGGAAGTGTTCGGTCAAGCGCGCCTCGGGCGTGCCGGCTTCGGGGTGCCAGTCGTAGCGCCACTTCACGATGGGCGGCATGCTCATCAGGATGCTCTCGGTGCGCCCGCCGCCGTGCAGGCCGAAGTGGGTGCCGCGGTCCCAGACGAGATTGAATTCGACGTAGCGGCCGCGCCGGTAGGCCTGGAAGTCACGCTCGCGTTCGCCGTAGGCCGTTTCGCGGCGGCGCTGCACGATGGGCAGCCATGCAGGCAGGAACGCGTCCCCCACGGCCTGCATCATCGCGAAGCCATCTTCGAAGCGGCCTTCGTTGAAGTCGTCGTAGAAAATGCCGCCGATGCCGCGCGGCTCGTTGCGGTGCTTGTTCAGGAAGTATTCGTCACACCATTGCTTGAAGCGCGGGTACTTGTCGGCGCCGAACGGTGCCAGCGCATCGGCGCAGGTGCGGTGGAAGTGCACCGCGTCTTCGTCAAAGCCGTAGTAGGGCGTCAGGTCCATGCCGCCGCCGAACCACACCACCGCCTCGCGGCCCTCGGGAAAGGCAGCCAGCAGGCGCACGTTCATGTGCACCGTGGGCACGAAGGGATTGCGTGGGTGCATGACCAGCGAAACGCCCAGCGCCTCGAAGGGCGCGCCGGCCAGTTCACTGCGGTGCTGGGTGGCACTGGGCGGCAGGGAAGCGCCCTTCACGTGGCTGAAGTTGCAGCCGCCGCGCTCCAGGAAGTGACCCTCTTCCAGCAACTGCGACAGGCCGTCACCTTGCAGCTTGCCGCCGGCCGGGCGCGTCCAGCCGTCGCTGCGGAAGGGCAGGCCGTCTTCGGCCTGCACGGCCGCAACGATGCGGCCTTGCAGGCCCAGCAGGTAGTCACGGACGGCGACGGTGTCGATCATGGTGTGTGGGGATGGAGATCGGCCCTGGGAGCCGGCGTTGCGGGGCTCAAGCTCAATGCTTGATGGCTCGATGGCCGATGTCGCTGCGCCAGATGGCGCCGTCGAAATGGGTCTGCTTGACCGCTTCCAAAGCGCGCTGCTGGGCCAGCCGCACCGAGTCGGCCAGTGCGGTGACGCACAACACGCGCCCGCCGTTGCTGCGCAGGGTGCCGTCCTGTGCCGTGGTGCCGGCGTGGAAGACGTGCAGGTCGGGCGCATCGGCCGGCAGTGCGGTGAGGGCGTCGCCCTTGCGCGGCGCGACCGGGTAGCCGTGCGCGGCCATCACCACGCCCAAGGCCACGCGGCGGTCCCATTCCAGTTCCACCCGGTTCAGCGTGCCGCTGGTGGCATGCATCAGCAACTCGAAGAGGTCGCTCTTCAAACGCATCAGGATGACCTCGGCCTCAGGGTCACCCAGGCGGGCGTTGAATTCCACCGTGCGCGGCTGGCCTTGCGCGTCGATCATCAGACCGGCATACAAAAACCCGGTGAAGGGCACGCCGTCTTTGGCCATGCCGGCGATGGTCGGCAGGATGATTTCCTGCATCGCCTTGGCATGCACATTGGGCGTGACCACCGGCGCCGGCGAATAGGCGCCCATGCCGCCGGTGTTGGGACCGGTGTCGCCTTCACCGACACGCTTGTGATCCTGGCTGGTGGCCAGCGTACAGACGTTCTTGCCGTCGCTGAGCACGATGAAGCTGGCTTCTTCGCCGGCCATGAATTCCTCGATGACGACGCACGCGCCGTCGGCGTTGTGTTGCACGCCCAGCGCGTTGTCGCCGAGCATGTCATCAATGGCCGCATGCGCCTCTTCGACCGTCAGCGCCACCACCACACCCTTGCCGGCGGCCAGGCCGTCGGCCTTGATGACGATGGGCGCGCCGTGTTTTTCAACGTGGGCGTGGGCCGCTGCGGCGTCGGTGTACGTGCCGTACAGCGCCGTCGGGATGCCGTGGCGCTGCATGAAGGCCTTGGCGTAGGCCTTGGAACTTTCCAGCTGCGCAGCGCCCTGCGTGGGCCCGAAGATGCGCAGGCCGCGCGCCCGGAACAGGTCAACGATGCCGGCGGCCAGCGGCGCTTCCGGGCCGACCACGGTAAGCGCCACTTTCTCGGCGATGGCGAAATCGGCCAGCGCGTGCAGGTCGGTCAGCGGCACGTTCTTCAGCGTCGGGTCGGCCGCCGTGCCGCCATTGCCCGGCGCCACGAAAACCGTCTGCACGCGCTCGCCCTGGGCCAGCTTCCAGGCCAGCGCGTGCTCCCGGCCGCCGCTGCCGATCACGAGCACTTTCATGCGGCGCTCATTCTGAAATCAGCGCGTTGTGGTGCACGTCCTGCACGTCGTCGAGGTCTTCGATGACGTCGAGCAGTTTCTGCATGCGCACCGCGTCTTCGCCGGCCACCTCGATCGGGTTCTCGGCGCGCCAGGTTACTTCGGCCACATCGGGCTTCAGGCCGGCGGCTTCCAGCGCGGCCTTCACGGCTTCGAATTCAAACGGTGGGGCCAACACTTCGATGGACCCGTCGTCGCCGGTGATGACGTCGTCAGAACCTGCTTCCAGCGCCACTTCCATCACCTTGTCCTCGGCCGTGCCGGGCGCGAAGACGAACAGCGCGCAATGCTTGAACTGGAAGGCCACGCTGCCTTCGGTGCCCATGTTGCCGCCGTACTTGCTGAAGGCGTGGCGCACCTCGGCCACGGTGCGCACCTTGTTGTCGGTCATGCAGTCGACGATGACCGCCGCGCCACCGATGCCGTAGCCCTCGTAGCGCACCTCTTCGTAGTGCACGCCTTCCAGGTTGCCGGTGGCCTTGTCGATGTTGCGCTTGACGGTGTCAACCGGCAGGTTGACGGCCTTGGCTTTCTCAACTGCCAGGCGCAGGCGCGGGTTGATCGCCACATCGCCACCACCCAGGCGCGCCGCGACCATGATTTCGCGGATCACGCGCGTCCAGGCCTTGCCGCGCTTTTCGTCCTGGCGGCCTTTGCGGTGCTGGATGTTGGCCCACTTGGAATGACCCGCCATGGAATGTCTCGCTCCTGCTGATGAAAGCGAATTTTACCTGCCAGCGCTGCACCGTAGACTGCGGCCCGTTGTCACCACCCCCGAGCTCCGCTGCCATGTCCGACCCCATCCTTGTCGCCCAGCATGGCGACACCCGCTGCGAACTGCTGCCCGCGCTGGCCAACCGCCACGGCCTGATCACCGGTGCCACCGGCACCGGCAAGACCATCACGCTGCAGACCCTGGCCGAGAACTTCAGCCGCCTGGGCGTGCCGGTTTTCATGGCCGACGTGAAGGGCGACCTCACCGGCGTCAGCCAGCCAGGCCGCATCAGCGCCAAGCTGGCCGCCATCCTGCAGGAACGGGGCTTGCCCACACCCGAACCGCTGACCTGCCCCAGCACGCTGTGGGACGTGTTCGGCCAGCAAGGCCACCCGGTGCGCGCCACGGTGTCGGACATGGGCCCGCTGCTGCTGACCCGCATGCTGGCGCTGAACGACACGCAAGCCGGCGTGCTGAGCCTGGTCTTCAAGATTGCCGACGACAACGGCCTGGCGCTGCTGGACATGAAAGACCTGCGCGCCATGCTGCAGCACGTGGGCGACAACGCCAGCAGCTTCCAGACCGAGTACGGCAACATCAGCGCGGCCAGCGTCGGGGCTATCCAGCGCGGCCTGATGCAGATCGAAGAACAGGGCGGTGACCAGTTCTTCGGCGAACCGATGCTCGACATCGCCGACCTGCTGCAGACGGTGGACGGCAAAGGTGTGATCAATATCCTGACCGCCGACAAGCTGATGACGGCGCCGCGCCTGTACGCCACCTTTCTGCTCTGGCTGCTGAGCGAAATCTTCGAACACCTGCCCGAGGTGGGCGACCTCGACCAACCCAAGCTGGTGTTCTTCTTCGACGAAGCACACCTGCTGTTCAAGGACGCACCGGCGGCGCTGGTCGAACGCATCGAACTGGTGGTGCGCCTGGTGCGCAGCAAAGGCGTGGGCGTGTACTTCGTGACGCAGAACCCGCTGGACGTACCCGACAGCGTGCTGGCCCAGTTGGGCAACCGCGTGCAGCACGCGCTGCGCGCCTTCACGCCGCGCGACCAGAAGGCGGTGAAGTCGGCGGCTGAGACGATGCGCCAGAACCCGGCCATTCCAGACATGGCGGCGGCCATCATGGAGCTGGCGGTGGGTGAAGCGCTGGTCAGTTTTCTCGATGCCAAGGGTCGCCCCAGCGTCACCGAACGGGTCTTCGTGCTGCCGCCGGGCAGCCAGATCGGGCCCATCACGCCCGAGCAAAGGCAGGCCTTGCTGGCCGGTTCGCTGGTGGCCGGGGTCTATGAAAAAGCGGTCGACCGCGATTCGGCCTACGAGAAGCTGAAAGGCCGGGTCGTCGCCAGTTCGGTCGCGACGTCGGCCACCCCTTCGGCCGGCACCGACGCGGCAGCGGCAAGCAACAGCCGCATGCCCGTGGGCACCGCCGGCCCGGCGGCGGCCGAAGCCGCAAGCGCCGGCGGCGGCCTGCTCGACAGCTTCAAGGGGGCCGTCTTCGGCACCACCGGCCCACGCGGCGGGCGGCACGCCGGGCTGGCTGAGATGGCGGCCTCGTCGGCGGTGCGCAGCATCGGCTCGGCGGTGGGGCGTGAAATCATCCGGGGCGTGCTGGGCTCGCTGCTCGGCGGCTCGAAACGGCGCTGACGCCACAGCCCACCCATCGACCTTCAACGTTCAGCTAAGGGAAACCATGCACATCATGAAGTGGTTGTTGTGGGCGCTGGGTGGACTGCTGCTGCTGGCGGTTGCCGGCATCGCGGTTGGCCAGCTGGACCTGCTGCGCGGCCAGATGCCGGGCGATCTGGGCGTGAAAGATGGCAAGTTGAAGGTGCCGTCCAGCACCCCCAACAGCGTCAGCAGCCAGGCCGACCTGTGGCCCGGCCACCCGCAGCTGGCGTACGCGCGCATCGCGCCGCTGGCCATGGCCGGCGACCCGGCCGCCGTGATGGCGAAGGTCAAAGCCGCGGTCGAGAAGTCGCCCAGCGCGGTGGTCGTGAAGGCCGAAGGCGACTACCTCTACGCCCAGTTCACCACGCCACTGATGCGCTACACCGACGATGTCGAGTTCTGGTTCGACCGTGCCGCCAGCGTGGTGCAAGTGCGTTCGGCGTCGCGCCTGGGCGAAGGCGACCTGGGCGCCAACCGCCAACGCATCGAAGCACTGCGCGCCCGCCTCAGCACGCCCTGAGGCCGCCCTGAGGCCGCCCGGCCGGCGTTTCGCGCCGGCACCCGGCCGTTCTGCGCCGCCGCGCTCCGCGCTGTCGCAAGCGTCTGTTCAGGGCCGCGCTGCAGCGCGACAGTCCGACCCAAGCCGCACGCCGTTCAACCCTGAGGCACTGGAGACCACCATGCTGCTGCAGATCTTGACCGGCACCCCCGTCTTCGTCGGGTTCCTGCTGGCCGCCCGCACCACAATCGCCACCCATGCCTGAAACCGCCCTGGCCACCGCCGCGCCGGCCGCGCTGCCAGCGCCCACCTCGGCCGTGGCGGCAGCGCTGCAACGCTGGCACCGCCGCGCGGGCCGCAGCCTGCTGGTGCTGCTGCTGATCTGCCTGGGCGTCGCTGCCATCCTGACGGCCATCGACGGCCGTGGCTTCGGCTTCAAGCTGCTCTATGCCTGCTGCATCGGCGCGATCTGCATGACCATCGTGGACCTGACGCGGCTGGGCTATGCGGGCCTGTCCGACCGCATCCGCCGCGCGCGCGACCTGCCCTTCACCGACGACCCGGCAGCCACCGGCTGGCGCGGCGTGATCCCCGGCGCGCTGCTGTCGATCGTCCTCGGCCCGGCCATGGGCATGCAACTGGGCGACTGGCTGACCGGCTTCCAGACGCCCAGCATGCTGAATCTGGGCAACACCAGCACCCGCATCACGCTGGCCTTCAGCGTGGTGGCCACCGTGGTCTCGGTGGCCGTGCTGAGCACCGCCGAGCGCCTGTCGCATGCCCGCGCCCAGGCCCAGGCCGCGCAGCGCCAGGCGGCCGAAAACCAGCTGCGCCTGCTGCAAAGCCAGCTGGAACCGCACATGCTGTTCAACACCCTGGCCAACCTGCGCGTGCTGATCGGCCTGGACCCGGCCCGCGCCCAGGCCATGCTGGACCACCTGATCGCCTTCCTGCGCGCCACGCTGAACGCGTCGCGCAACAGCCTGCACCCGTTGTCGAGCGAATTCACCCACCTGGCCGACTACCTGGCGCTGATGGCGGTGCGCATGGGGCCGCGTCTGGCCGTGCAGCTGAACCTGCCCGACGAACTGGCCACCGTGCAGGTGCCGCCGCTGCTGCTGCAGCCGCTGGTGGAAAACGCCATCAAGCACGGGCTGGAACCGCAGGTCGACGGGGGCCGCATCGACGTCACGGCGCGCCATGTCGGTGACCGGCTGCACCTGGCTGTGCGCGACACCGGTGCCGGCCTGGGCGGCATGCCGTCGGCCGCCGGCACGTCTTTCGGCCTGGAGCAGGTGCGCGCCCGCCTGGCCACGCTGTACGGCACGCGCGCCACGCTGACCCTGCAGGCCGCCACCGACGCCCAAGGCGGCACACTGGCCCACATCGAACTGCCACTGACATGAACCCACCCCGCTGCCTGATTGCCGAAGACGAACCGCTGCTGGCCGCCGGCCTGCGCGCCGATCTGGCCGCGCTGTGGCCGGCGCTGCAGGTGGTGGCCAGCGTGGGGGATGGCCTGCGTGCCGCCGAGCAGACGCTGGCGCTGCGCCCCGACGTCTGCTTCTTTGACATCCGCATGCCCGGTGCCACCGGCCTGGAAGCCGCCCAGGCCTTGGCCGAAGACTGGCCCGACGGCCCGGGCAGCGCCGCCTTCCCGCTGCTGGTTTTCGTCACCGCCTACGACGATTACGCGCTGCAGGCCTTCGAGGCCCAGGCCGCGGACTACCTGGTCAAGCCGGTGGACCGCACCCGGCTGGCGGCCTGCGTGGCCCGGCTGCAGGCCCGGGTGGCCGACCGCCAGGCCCGCGGTGCGCCGTCGGGCGAGGCGCAAAAGGACGCGCTGCAGGACGCGGTGGCGCAATTGCGCAGCTTGCTGGGGCGTGCGGGTACGGCGGGCCCTGTGGTGGCCAGCGCACCGCGCCTGGAAGTCATCCAGGCCCAGGTCGGCAACCTGGTGCACCTGGTGCCGCTGGCCGAGGTGCTGTATTTCGAAGCCGCCGACAAATACGTGCGCGTGATCACCGCCGACCGCGAACACCTGATCCGCGCTTCGCTGCGCGAACTGTTGCCGCAGCTGGACCCGGCGGTCTTCTGGCACGTGCACCGGGGCACCGTGGTGCAGGCCAAGGCCGTCAGCACGGCGCGGCGCGAAGAGTCAGGCAAGGTCACGCTGAGCCTGCGCGGGCGGCCCGAAAAGCTGGTTGCCAGCCGGCTCTACGCGCACCTCTTCAAGGGCATGTAAGGCAGCCGGAGCGGTCTCCCTACAATTCGCCCTTTGGCGGGCTCGCGCAAGCCCTGACCGCCGCCCGCCTTTCAGGAGCTTCCCGTGTCCGAGCCGCTACCCGCAACCGTTTCCGCCACCGTGCCCGTGTTCGTGAACACCCAGGCACCCGAGGCGCTGGAACGCGATCTGGCCGGCTTGTTCGTGCAGGCGCTGAACCTGGAGCTGGCCGCTGACGAGATCGACGCCACCGCGCCGCTGTTCGGTGAAGGGCTGGGGCTCGATTCGATCGACATCCTGGAAGTGGCGCTGGAAATCTCGCACCGCTACGGCTTCCAGTTGCGCTCGGACGACGAGAACAACCAGAAGATCTTCCAGAACCTGCGCAGCCTGGCTGTGCACGTGGCCCAGCATCGCACGCAGTGAGCCGCCCGCAGCCGGGGCCACCGTGACCGCGCTGATGGCCCTGCTGGCGCTGGCCGCCTTTGCCGGCTATGCCGCGCTGTCGAATTGGCTGATGGTCAACGCGGCCAGCGAACCCTGGGCCGTGGCGGTGCTGTTCGGCCCGCTGCTGCTGGCCGTGGCCGGTGCCGCCTGGCAACGCAAGCAGACGCTGGTCCTGGCCGCCTGCGCTCTGGGCGTGGCCGTGCTGGTGGCGGTGGTGCTGCACGGTGGCGTGGCCGACGCCAACCGGCTGTACGTGCTGCAGCACGGCGGCATCCATCTGGCACTGGCCTGGGCTTTCGGCAGCACCTTGCGCGCCGGCAGCACGCCGCTGATCAGCGCACTGGCAGCCACCGTGCACGAGAACTTCACGCCCGCGATGCAGGCCTACACGCGCTGGCTGACCGGCCTGTGGACGGCCTACTTCATCGGCATGGTGCTGGTCTCGGCGCTGATCTACGCGCTGGCACCGTGGCCCTGGTGGTCGCTGTACTGCAATGTGCTGACGCCGCTGCTGGCGGTGGGCCTTTTCGTCGTTGAACACGGGCTGCGCTACCGCCGCCACCCCGATTTCGAACGCGTCTCGCTGCGCGCTGCCCTGGGTGCCTACCGGCGGCACAGCGCGCCGCCTGAATCCCCGCGCCCATGAACAGTCGACCCCTGCCCCTGCTGTGCTGCAGCGACCTGGCCGCGCCCATCGCCTGGCGCCATGGCGCGCCCATCAGCGCCGGCCAGTTCATCGCCGAAGCGCAGGCCCTGGCCGGGCAACTGCCGCACAGTGGCCCGGCCATCAACCTGTGCCAGGACCGCTACCTCTTTGCGCTGGGCCTGGCCGCCGCGCTGCTGCGCGGGCAGACCAGCCTGCTGCCGCCGAATGCCCTGGCCGAAACGCTGCGCCAGGTGCCGGCCGGCAGCGGCGCGCCCTATGCCTTGATGGACCTGCTGCCCAGCGTGGCAGGTGTCGACCTGGGCGCGCTGCCGCTGCTGCGCGTGCAGCGCCCGCCGGGCCTGGTACCTGCGCGCGAGGTGCCGCTGATCGACGCCGACCTGGAAGCCGTGTGCCTGTTGACCAGCGGCTCCACCGGCGCGCCGCAGCCGCACGCCAAGCGCTGGGGGCCGCTGGTGGCCAACATCCACGCCGAAGCCGAACGGCTGGCGCAGCTGCTCGGACGACCCACGCTGGACGGTATGACCCTGGTGGCCACCGTGCCGGCGCAGCACAGCTACGGCCTGGAATCGACGGTGCTGCTGGCCCTGCTGGGCGGTGCGGCTTTCGAAGCCGGGCGGCCCTACTTCCCGGCCGACATCGCCGCCGCGCTGGCCAGCGTGCCGGCCCCGCGTGGGCTGGTCACCACGCCCTTCCACCTGAAGACGCTGCTGCTGGCCGGTGTCGCACTGCCCGCCACCGAACTGCTGCTGTCGGCCACCGCACCGCTGTCGCCGCAACTGGCGGCACAGGCTGAAGCCGCGATGCAGGGCCGGCTGATCGAAATTTACGGCTGCACCGAAGCCGGTCAGGTGGCCAGCCGGCGCACCACCGAAGGCGAGGACTGGACCACGCTGGGTGCCTTGCGCATCAGCGCCGTGAACCCGGCCGATGCGAACGCCGATGGCGAACAGTTCGTGGTCAGCGGCGGCCATGTCGTCACCCCCACGCCACTGGCCGACGTGCTGGTGCTGCAAAGCGCGCAGCGCTTCCGCCTGCTGGGCCGCGCGAATGACCTGATTCATGTCGGCGGCAAGCGCAGTTCACTGGCCCACCTGAACTTTCACCTGAACCGCATTGAAGGCGTCGAAGACGGCACCTTCTGGCTGCCCGACGACGTGACCGAAGGCATCGTGCGCACCGTGGCTTTCGTGGTCGCGCCCACGCTGACGCCGCGCGACGTGATGGCCGCGCTGCGCCGGCATCTGGAACCGCTGTTTGTGCCGCGCCGCGTGGTGATGGTGGCCGCGCTGCCGCGCATCGAGACCGGCAAGCTGACGGCCGCCACGCTGCGGCGGTTTGCCTTGGCAACGCTGCACCAGCTGGCGGCGCAGGATGCACCGGGCACAAAAGGCACAAAAGGCGCACTGGGCGCACCGGGTGCAGCGGGCGCACCGGGTGCAGCGGGCGCAACAGCCGCGCCCGTTGCAGCCGCCATGCCTGCAGGCGATGCAGTGCTGGCCATTCCAGCCGACCACCCCGCCTTCGCCGGCCACTTCCCCGGCCACCCGGTGCTGCCCGGCGTGGCCTTGCTGTCGCTGGTGCTGGAAGCCGTCGCCGCGCGGCCCGCACTGCAGGGCCGACTGGGTGCCCAGCCCCTGCTGGACAACGCCAAGTTCCTGACGCCCGTGGGCCCGGGTGCCACGCTGCGCCTGGCGCTGCGCGAACAGGGCCGCGGCGTGGCCTTCGAACTGTTCAACGGCGACACCGTCGTGGCGCGCGGGCAGCTCAGCCCGGGCGCGGCCTGAAGCGGTCAGCGAGCCTGCCGCGCGCATGAGCCTGATCCCGCCCGCCGAACCGCGCCAGGCCGCCAAGCAAGCGGCCGAATGGGCGGCGCGCCGTGAACAGGGTAGCCGCTGGGCGCTGCAGTTCATGGCCTGGGTGGCGGTCACGCTGGGCCGCCCGGTGGCGCGCCTGCTGCTGCACCCCATTGCGCTGTATTACGTGCTGTTCGCGCCGGCCGCGCGGCGCCATTCGCGGCGCTACCTGAAGCGCGTGCTGGGCCGCGACGCGAACTGGCGCGACGGCTACCGCCACGTGCACAGTTTCGCCTCCACCGTGCTCGACCGCATCTACTTCGTGCGCGGTCAGATGCAGCATTTCGACGTCCGCACGGTCGGCGGCCCCGCAGTCGACGCCAGCATGGCCGACGGCCGCGGTGCCTTCCTGCTGGGCGCGCACATCGGCAGCTTCGAAGCCCTGCACGCCATCGGCGACACGCGGCCGGGCCTGCAGGTTTCGATGGTCATGTACGCCGACAACGCCCGCATGATCCACAACGTGCTGCAGGCGCTGGCACCCGATTTCAAGCTCGGCATCATCGCCATCGGCCGGCCCGGTTCGACGCTGGCCATCCGCGACGCACTCAACGCCGGCGGCGTGGTCGGCATCCTGGGCGACCGCTCGGTCAGTGCCGACGGCGGCAGCCTCAACGCGCAAGCCAGCACAGCCGCCAAAGCCGCCAAAGCGGGCAACAGCGCAGGCGGCATGTTGAGCATCCCTTTCCTGGGCCTGCCCGCCACTTTCAGCGACGGCCCGCTGCGCCTGGCCCTGGTGCTCAAACGCCGGGTGTTCTTCATGGTCGGCCTGTACCGCGGCGGCAATATCTACGAAGTGCGCATCGAGCCGCTGGCCGACTTCACCCACCCGCCGGCCAGCCCGCAAGACCGCGAAGCGCTGATGCACAGCGCGCTGCGCGCCTATGTCGCCAAGCTGGAAGCGCTGGTCCATGAAGCGCCGTACAACTGGTTCAACTTCTATGACTTCTGGCGTGAGGAAACCCATGTCTAACGCCCGAAATACCGGCCGCGCCGCGCTGTTGATCAGCGCGCTGATGGCCGCCGCCCCGGTCTGGGCGGCCTTCGACCTGAACGCCTTGACGGCCCTGCTGGCGCAGAAGAAAAGTGCCGAGGCGCGCTTCACCGAAGAGCGCTTCGTCAGTGGCCTGGACGGCCCGCTACGGGCCAGCGGCACGCTCAGCTTCAGCGCGCCCGACCGCTTCACGCGGCAAACGCTGGAACCGCAAGCCGAAGCCATGGTCGTCGACGGCAACACCCTGATCCTGAAGCGCGGCGGGCGCAGCCGGCAGATGGCGCTGGACGCGGTGCCCGAGGTGACGGCCCTGGTCGAGGCCGTGCGCGGCACCTTCAACGGCAACGCCGTCACGCTGAACAAGCATTTCGAAACCAAGGTCGAAGGCAGCCCCGCGCTGTGGACGCTGACCCTGAAACCGCGCGCCAGCAAGCTGGCCGCGCAGGTGCGTGAAGTGCAGATTGCCGGCCAGGACGGCGACCTGCGCAGCATCGCGCTGTGGCTGGGCGGTGGCGACCATTCGCTGATGCTCATCGAACCGGTCGGCAAATGAACGACACGCTGCCCGCTGCGCTGCCCGCCTGTCTGCCCGTGCGCCGCCGCGCTGCCGTCCTGCTGGTCTGGCTGACCCTGGTGCTGATGGCCGTGTGGCAGATCACGCGCACCCCTTTCGTCGCCGACCTCAGCGCCTTCATGCCGGCCAGCCCCGACGCCCAGCAGCGCGTGCTCATCGAACAGTTGCAAAGCGGCACGGTGGCGCGCACGGTGCTCGTCGGCATCGACGGCGGCGACGCGGCCACCCGCGCCCAGGCTTCGCGCGGGCTGGCCAGCGCCCTGCGCGCCAGCGGCCTGTTCGAGCAGGTCAACAACGGCGAGACCGACGCCTGGGCCGACACCGGCACCTGGTTGTTCGAGCACCGCTACCAGCTCAGCCCGGCGGTCAACGCCGCGCACTTCACGCCGGCTGGTTTGAAGTCGGCCTTCAACGACACGCTCTCGCTGCTGGGCACGCCGCTGGGCAACAGCCTGAAGCCGCTGCTGAATCGCGACCCGACCGGCGAAACGCAACGCATCGCCGAAGGGCTGATACCGAGCAGCGCACCGCGCAGCGAAGAAGGCGTGTGGGCTTCGCGGCAAGCCGGCCCTGCTGGCCGTGCACTGCTGGTGGCCGGCACGCTGGCGGCCGGTTCCGACCTCGACGCGCAAGCCCTTGCGCTGGCCCGCGTGCGCAGCGAATTTGCCAAGCTGACCCACGCCACGCCCGCGCTGCAGGTGCTGCAGCTGCAAGTCAGCGGCGCGCCCGTTTTCAGCACCAACAGCCGGGCCCAGATCGAGACCGAAATCCGCTGGCTGACCCTCGTCGGCACCGCCTTGATGAGCGGCCTGCTGCTGCTGGCTTTCGCCTCGCTGCCGGCGCTGTTCACGGCGCTGCTGCCGGTGCTCAGCGGCGTGCTGGCCGGCATCGTGGCGGTCAGCCTGTTGTTCGGCTCGGTGCACGGCATCACGCTGGGCTTTGGCACCACGCTCATCGGCGAGGCGGTGGACTACGCCATCTACTTCCTGATCCAGGCCCGCGCCGGCGGTTGGCGGCTGTGGCTGGGCAGTGGCTGGCCCACCGTCAGGCTGGGTCTGCTGACCTCGGTCTGCGGCTTCGCGGCGCTGGTGTTTTCGGGCTTCCCGGGGCTGGCGCAACTGGGCGTGTTCTCGGTGGCCGGCCTGCTGGGCGCAGCGCTGGCCACGCGTTTCGTGCTGCCGGTGCTGATGCCCCACGGTGCCAAGGGTTCAGGCCTGCGCCGCCAGATGGGGGTGTTCGCCGCCTGGGCCGTGCGCGGCCTGCCGCGCTGGCGCGTGCCGCTGCTGGCACTGGGCGTGGCCGCCGCCGCGGTGCTGCTGCTTCATGTGCTGGCGCGCGGTGACCTGTGGCGCGCCGAACTCAGTTCACTCAGCCCGGTTTCCAAGGAAGCTTTGGACCTCGACGCCAGCCTGCGCGCCGACCTGAGTGCGGGCGACTCGCGCAGCCTGGTGGTGGTGCAGGCCGCCGATTTGCAGGCCACCTTGCAGCAGGCGGAAAAGGTCGTTGCGCTGCTGGAACCGCTGGTCGAACGCGGGGCCATCGGCGGTGTCGACAGCGTCACCCGCTGGCTGCCCAGCGCGGCCACCCAGCAGGCGCGGCAGGCCGCCCTGCCCGACGCCGCCACGCTGCAAGCCGCGCTGGCCCTGGCGACGCAGGGCGGGCCGCTGAAGGCCGAACGGCTGGCCCCTTTCGTGGCCGAGGTGCAGGCCGCGCGCACGCAGGCCGCCATCACGCGGGAATCGCTGCGCGGCAGCGCGCTGTCGCCGCTGATCGACGCCCTGCTGCTGCAGCGCGCCAACGGCAGCTGGGTGGCGCTGCTGCCGCTGCAGCCGCCGTCCGGCAGCGACCCGCTCGACCTGCCCGCCGTGCAACAAGCCCTGCAGGGCCAACCCGGCGTGCAGACGCTGGAAATCGGTGCCGAGCTGACCCGCCTGTACGCGCGATATCTGGGCGAAGCGCAGACCCAGGCGCTGCTGGGCGCGCTGGGCGTGGTGGCGCTGGTGGCCTTCTCGCTGCGTTCGCTGCCGCGCGTGCTGGCGGTGTGCCAGCCGCTGCTCCTGTCGGTGTTGCTGACGATGGGCGGGCTGACCGCACTGGGTGTGCAGTTGGGCATCCTGCACCTGGTGGGCCTGCTGCTGGTGGTGGCCGTGGGCTCGAACTACGCGCTGTTCTTCGACATGCTGAAACACGACCCCAAACTGGCTGCGGGCGGCGCGATGGACCCCGACACGCTGGCTTCGCTGCTGCTGGCCAATGTGACCACGGTGCTCTCTTTCGGGCTGATTGCGCTGTCGGCCATACCCGCGCTGTCGGCCATCGGTCGCGTGGTGGCGCCGGGAGCGCTGCTGGCCCTGGTCTTGTCGGCGGCATTTGTAGCGCGGCCCCGGGCTCAGGCGGCGATGCCGCTGTCGCCGTCGGTAGCCGCTTGAGCCTGCACATGCCCGTCACCCCGGCCCCGTCCACCAACCCCGCCACGCCCGCGACAGCTGCCACACCCTGGCCCTGGCCGGTGGCGGTCAGCGGCAGTGTCGGCCTGCACGCGGTGGCGGCGGGCGCTGCGGCGCTGCTGCCGGGCGCCTGGCCGTGGGCGCTGGGCGCGCTGGCGCTGAACCACGCCGTGCTGACGGCCGCCGGCCTGTGGCCGCGCAGCACGCTGCTGGGGCCGAATGTGCGGTGCCTGCCGGCGCTGGCGGCGGCGCGTGGCCAGATCGCCATCACCATCGACGACGGCCCCGACCCCGAAGTCACGCCGGCCGTGCTGGACCTGCTGGCGGTGCACCAGGCCCACGTCACCTTCTTCTGCATCGCCGAACAGGCCCGCCGCCACCCCGCGCTGCTGCGGCGCATGGCAGCCGCCGGCCACAGCGTGCAGAACCACAGCGACCAGCACCGCCACCATTTTTCGCTGATGGGCCCGCGCGCCATGGCCCGCGAGATAGCCGGCGCGCAAGCCCTGCTGGCCGACGTGACGGGCACCGCGCCGATTGCCTTTCGCGCCCCGGCCGGACTGCGCAACCCGCTGCTCGACCCGCTTCTGCACCGCCTGAACCTGCACCTGGTGAGTTGGACGCGGCGCGGCTTCGACACCCGCGACGCCAACCCGCACAGCGTGCTGGCGCGGCTGACGCGCGGCCTGGCAGCCGGCGACATCCTGCTGCTGCACGATGGCCACGCCCGGCGCACCGTCAGCCACGACGGCAGCCCTGGCGCTGCGGTGTTGCTCGACGTGCTGCCCCCCTTGCTTGAACGCTGCCGCGCCGCCGGCCTGCGCCCCGTGACCCTGGCCGAAGCCCTGCCGCCGCGCCACCCGAAGAAGAGCACCGCATGAAATCTGGCGACCTGCCCGACCGACCGCTGCCCACCCGCGACGCCGCCAGCAACGCCGCCTGGTGCGCCGTTCATGAAGCCGCCTGCGCGCCTTACCGCTACGACAGCAGCATCAGCAGCCACTGGGCCTGGCACTGGTCGCGCGGCAAGCTGGCCCGCGACCCGGTGTTTCGCGGCCTGCTGGAACGCGGCGACCTGCTGCCTGGTTCGCGCGTGGTCGACATCGGTTGCGGCCAGGGCCTGGTCGCCAACCTGCTGCAGGCCTGCGAAGCGCAAGCCGCACGCGGTGCCTGGCCCGCCAGCTGGCCGGCCGCGCCTTCGTTCACGGCCTACCACGGCATCGAGCTGATGCCGCAGGATGCGGCGCGCGGCAATGCGGCGCTGGCGGCGCTGCGGTGCAGCGGGCGGGTTGCCGAAATCAGTTGTGCTGACATGTGCGACGCGCCGATACCGCCCTGCGACCTGGTCATCATCCTGGACGTGCTGCACTACATCGACCACGCCGCGCAAGACGCGGTGCTGGCCCGCATGCGCAGCGCGATGGCCCCTTACGGCCGCCTGCTGCTGCGCGTGGGCGACCCGGCCCACCGCGGCGGCTTTGCGCTCAGCCAGTGGGTGGACTGGGTCGTCACCTCCGCGCGCGGCCACCGCGTGCCGCCCACCTACACCCGCAGCCTGGCCGACTGGACCGCCGCGCTGCAGCGCCTGGGCTTCGGCGCGGTGCAGCGCGTGCCGATGAGCCAGGGCACGCCGTTTGCGAACGTGCTGCTGGTGGCCGACCTGACCGGGGCCGCGTCATGACCGTGATCAAGCCACTGGCCGTGTCGGCCATCACGCAAGTCACCGCGCTGGGCCACGGGCAGGCGGCGGCGCTGGCTGCGCTGCAGGCCGGACGCAGCGGCTTGAAACAGCAAGACTTCGAGACCGCCGCCATCGGCACCTGGCTGGGCGTGGTAGCAGGTGCTGACGACGTGGTGCTGCCCGCCGCGCTGGCCGCTTACGACTGCCGCAATAACCGCATCGCCGAACTGGGCCTGCAGGCCGACGGCTTTGGCGACACCGTGCGCCGTGCCGCGCAGCATTACGGCACGCAGCGCATCGGCGTGTTCCTGGGCACCAGCACCTCGGGCATCCTGCAAACGGAAATCGCCTACCGCCAGCGCGCGCTGGTGGACGGCAAGGCCAGCGGCGCGCTGCCCGCCAGCCTGCACTACGGCGAGACGCACAACACCTATTCGGTCGGCCGCTATGTGCGCGCCGCGCTGGGCTTGCAGGGGCCGGCCTATGTGGTGTCGACGGCCTGTTCGTCGAGCGCGAAAGTCTTCGCGGCAGCGCAGCGGATGATCGACGCCGGCCTGGTCGATGCGGCCGTCGTCGGCGGTGTCGACAGCCTGTGCATGACCACGCTGTACGGCTTCAAATCGCTGGAACTGGTCTCTAGCGACATCTGCCGGCCGTGGGACGCCAACCGCGCCGGCCTGTCGCTGGGCGAGGGCGCGGCCTTCGCGCTGCTGGAACGCGACCCCGAAGCCGTGCAGGCCTGGTTTCTGGGTGCCGGCGAAAGCAGCGACGGCCACCACATGAGCAGCCCGCACCCCGAGGGTGCCGGTGCCGCCGCCGCCATGCGCGGTGCCTTGGCGCAGGCCGGCTTGCAGCCCACGGACGTGGACTACCTGAACCTGCACGGCACCGGCACACCGGGCAATGACGCCGCCGAAGACCGCGCCGTCAGCGCCGTGTTCGGCACCAGCCTGCCGTGCAGCAGCACCAAGGGCTACACCGGCCACACGCTGGGCGCGGCCGGCGGGGTGGAAGCGGCCATCGCGGTGCTGGCGCTGCAGCACGGCTTCATGCCGGCGGGCTTGCACGTGCAAACGCCCGACCCGACGCTGCAGTCCCACTTCCTGCACCAGCGGCGCGACGGCCCGGTGCGCGTGGTGGCCAGCAATTCCTTCGGCTTCGGCGGCAGCAACGCCTGCCTGATTTTTGGGGTTGCCGCATGACGCTCACCGTGCACCTCATCGGCATCGGCGCACTCGGCCCTGGCCTGGCCGACTGGACCACCGGCGCGGCGCTGTTGCGCGACCCTGCCAGCTGGCAGCGCGCGCCCACCGCCGTGCCCGCGCCGCAGCGCCTGCCGGCCACCGAACGGCGGCGCGCCGGCACGGTGGTCAAGGCCAGCATCGTGGTGGCCGACCAGGCGCTGGCCGGCAGCGGTGTCGACCCCGCCGGGCTGCCCACCGTCTTCACCTCGTCCACCGGCGACCCGACCAATTGCCACCTGCTGTGCGAAGCGCTGGCCGCGCCCGAACGCCTGGTCTCGCCCACGCGCTTCACGAATTCGGTGCACAACGCGCCGGCCGGCTACTGGCACATCGCCACCGCGTCGCGCGCGCCGTCGACCAGCCTGGCGGCCTTCGACGCCAGCTTCGAAGCCGGCCTGCTGGAAGCCGCCGTGCAATGCCAGGCCACCCAGGCTCCGGTGCTGCTGGTGGCCTGCGACGTGCCCTACCCCGAACCGCTGCACGCGCTGCGCCCGGTGGCCGACACCTTCGCGGTGGCGCTGCTGATGGTGCCAGTGGCGCGCGACGGCAGCCGGGCGGTACACATCGAGCTAACGGATGAAGTACCGGCCACGGTTTGCGGCGATGGCGGCCTGGAAGACCTGCGCCTGACCATCCCTGCCGCGCGCGCGCTGCCGCTGCTGCAGGCGCTGGCCAGCACCAGCGCGAAAACGCTGGTGCTGGACGGCCAGCCAGGGCAGGCGATGCGGGTGACGGTGGCGGCAACGCGCGCCGCCACCGTCGGCACCGAAGCCGGTTCGACATGACGCCGGCCACGCTGGACCACGCCGGCATTGCCGCGCGCGTGCCGCACAGCGGCAACATGTGCTTGCTGAACAGCCTGTTGAGCTGGGACGCCGAACGCATCACCTGCAGCGCCAGCAGCCACCGCGACCCGGCCCACCCGCTGCGCACGGCCGGCGGCCTGCTGGCCCCGGTGGCCATCGAATACGCCTCGCAGGCGATGGCGCTGCACGGCACGCTGTCGGCCGCCGTCAGCAACCCCGGCGCGCCGCCCCAACCTGGCTTCCTGGCGGCGGTGCGCGGCGTGAAGCTGCTGGTGAGCCGGCTGGACACCGTCGAAGGCGACCTGCACATCAGCGCGCAGCGTTTGATGGGCGACGCCCAGCAGGCGCTGTATGCCTTCACGCTGCACAGCGCGGCCGGTGCCTTGCTGGTCGAAGGCCGCGCCACCGTCATCCTCAACGCCTTGCCTTGAAACCAGCCTGAAGACCCCGCCATGACTGCACCCCTGCTTGGCAAACGCGCCCTCGTCACCGGCGCCAGCGGCGCCCTCGGTTCGGCCATTGCCCGCCGCCTGGCGGCCGACGGCGCCACCGTGCTGCTGCACGGCAATTCACGGCCCGATGCGGTGAACGCGCTGGCCGCAGACATCCGCGCCGCCGGCGGCGTGGCCGAGGCGCTGGTCTTCGACCTGACCAGCGACAGCGCCTGCGCCGAAGCCGTGGCGCAGATGCTGGCCGGCGGGCCGGTGCAGATCGTCGTCAACAACGCTGGCATCCACGACGACGCCGTGTTCCCGGGCATGAAGGCCGCGCAGTGGCACCGCGTCATCGACGTCTCGCTGAACGGCTTTTTCCGCGTCACGCAACCGCTGCTGCTGCCCATGCTGCGCACCCGCTGGGGCCGCATCCTGAACATCAGTTCGGTGGCCGCGCTGGCCGGCAACCGCGGCCAGGTGAATTACGCCGCCGCCAAGGGCGCGCTGAACAGCGCGACCAAGGCGCTGAGCCTGGAAGTGGCCAGCCGGGGCGTGACGGTGAACGCGATCGCGCCGGGCATCATCGCTTCGCCCATGGCCACCGCCGAAGGCAGCGCCTTCGACAAGGACACCATCAAGAAGATCGTGCCCTGCCAGCGCGCCGGCACGCCCGAAGAAGTGGCCGCGCTGGCCGGCTTTCTGGCCGGGCCCGAAGCGGGCTACATCACCGGGCAGGTCATCTCGGTCAACGGCGGGATGTACTGAGCCCGCCCGGTCAGACGTTCAAACCGGTCGGGCCGGTGCCGCTGCGGCGCCGCTGAAGCCGGGCCCGGCCAGCGCCTCGCGGCCGTAGCCCCGGTTGACGTCCAGCCCGGCGATACGCCAGTCGTGCGCCGGCAGCGCGATGGGGTGCACCACGCGTTCGAAACTGCGCATCGGCCACAGCACGCCGAAGCGCTGTTCGTGGTCGTAGGTGTCGACCTCGGCCACCGCGCCCTGGGTGCGCTCGAAGCCCTCCAGCGTGAAGCGCAGGCGCCGCGTGATGCGGCTGTCGCGATCAATGCACAGCGTCACGCGGTCCAGCGCTGTCAGGCCCAGCCCGGGGCGCACCCAGGCGTCCAGCACGTCGCACAGGCGGCCGTCGACACGCTCGGTGCCGGCGCGCTGCAGCGCCGCAGCGCGGTCGGTCAGCCACAGCGGGCCCAGCAGGAACAGGCTGTAGCCCTCGGCGACCACGGCGGCGGCGCGCTGCAGGGCAGCGTTGGCGCTGGGCTGGCCGTTGAACCACAGGGCCAGCCGGCCGGGTTGGGCGGATTGGCCGGCGCTGCCGCGCTGCCAGGCCACGAACTTGCGCCCGCTGGGGCCTTCGAAAGCCTGGGCGTTGAGGCCCAGCGCGGGCATCAGGCGTTCCTGCGAACGGCCGCGGAAGCCGGCATCGACCACTTCAGGCTGCACGCCATTGATGAAGGGCCGCCACTCGCCTTCGTAGGCGATGTTGATGTCGCTGATCTGGCGGTAGGCGGCCAAGCCGTGCGCCTCGGCGCTGTCGCGCAACAGGGCGGCGGCAGCCGGCTCAGCAGCCGGCCCGGCGGCCGGCGGCGGCACCCCCAGCGGCAGCGGCGTCGAACAGCCCTGCAGCAGGCCGCCCAGGGGCCAGGCTGCAGCGGCCAGCAAGGTGCGGCGGTGGATGGCGGCAGGTGGCATGGTGCGGTGTCGATAACAAAGGCGGAGCCTGACCCTAGCAGCCCCGGCGGCCCCGCGCCGGCGCAGGGCTACAGGCCCGGCGGTTAGCATCTGTGGCGCTTTTGCTGTAGCCCTGTTCGCGATCCATGCCGTACCCCGTGTGCAACCGTCGCGCCGCCGGCGTCACGCTGGCCAGCGCTGCTGCCACCGCCGTCACCGCCGTCACCGCGATGACGTCCGCCAGCGTCGCCAGCACCGTCACCTCCGCAACCGCCGCACTGGCCGCACTGGCCACCCTGGGTGGCTGCACCGCGCTGGCCGGCCCCAGCCGCGTGAAGATGGACGTGATCCACGACGACGCGGGCTGCCGCGACAGCCTGGCACCCACCCTGCTGGTGCTGTTGCCGGGCGCGCACATGCAGCCGCAGGAACTGGTGCAGCAGGGCTTCGTGGCGGCGCTGCGCCAGCGCCAGCCGGCCGTGGATTTGGCGCTGCCCGACGCGCACCTGGGCTATGTCTACGACGGCAGCATGCTCGAGCGCCTGCGCGACGACGTCATTGCCCCCGCGCTGGCCCCCGCGCAAGGGCGTGGCCCCGTCTGGCTGGCCGGCATTTCGTTGGGCGGCTTCATCGCGCTGGCCTATGCGCGCCAACACCCCGAGCAGATTGCCGGCGTGCTGACCCTGGCGCCTTACCTCGGCCGCAAGCCGCTGCTCAAGGCCATTGCCGATGCAGGTGGCCCGGCGGTGTGGCGGCGCAGCGCGCAGCCGCGCGACGCCAACGACGTCGACCACGCGCTGTGGATGTGGTTGTCCGACCCGCAGCGTCCCGGCCCGCCACTGTGGCTGGGCTACGGCACCGAAGACCGTCTGGCAGACGGCCACCGCCTGCTGGCCGGCCTGCTGCCCGCCGGCCATGTCACGACCCAGGCTGGCGGCCACGACTGGGCACCCTGGCGCGCGCTCTGGGCCGAGTGGCTGGACCGCCGCCTGCTGCCCGCGGCCTGCCCACCGTGAACGGGCTGGCGTCGATTCCGCCGATCTCGCCGGTCTCGCCGGTCTCGCCGGTCTCGCAGATGGCACCGATCGCGCTGACCGCGCACGGTCTGGTTTGCGCCACGGGCATGGGGCTGGGCGCGCTGGCGGCGGCGCTGCGCGAAGGCCGCAGCGCCTTGACGCCGCTGACGGTCTTGACGACGCCCGCCCCGCCCGCCCCGCCCGGGTCGCCCGGGTCAGCCAGCCCCGCCCGCGAACCGCTGTCCACCTGGGTCGGTCGCGTGCCCGCCGTCGACACCTGCACCCTGCCCGCCGGTCTGCACAGCTGGGACTGCCGCGCCACCCGGCTGGCCTGGCTGGGCTTGCAGGCCGATGGCTTTTTCGACGCCGTGGCGGCGGCCCGCCGCGACCACGGTGCGCAGCGCGTGGGCCTGGTGCTGGGCACATCGGCGTCGACCATCGCGGTGTCGGAGCAGGCCTACCGCGAACCGGCGGCCGATGGCGGCTTCCCGGAGCCGTTGCGCCACGAGCGCCTGAACACCCTGCACGCGGTGACCGCCTTCGTGCAGGAAGCCTTGCAGGTGCAGGGGCCTTGCGTCACGGTCAGCACCGCCTGTTCGTCCAGCGCGAAAGCCTTCGCGCAGGCGGCGCGCTGGCTGCACCTGGGCCTGGTGGATGCCGTGGTGGTGGGCGGCGTGGACGCGCTGTGCGACAGCATCGTCTACGGCTTCCACGCGCTGCAGTTGATGTCGCCCGAGCCCTGCCAGCCCTTTGCCGCCGGGCGCTGCGGCATCAACGCCGGCGAAGCGGCCGGCTTCGTGCTGCTGCAGCGCGGGCCGGGTGCCGTCGAATTGCGCGGCTACGGCGAAAGCAACGACGCCCACCACCTGTCCAGCCCGCACCCGCAAGGCCTGGGTGCCGAACGGGCGCTGGACGACGCGCTGGCCCGCGCCGGCCTGGCCGCGCACGACATCGGCTACCTGAACCTGCACGGCACCGCCACCCCACGCAACGACGGCGTGGAAGCCGCGCTGGTGGCGCGCCGCTACGCGCCCGCCGTGCACGCCAGCGCCACCAAGGGGGCCACCGGCCACACCATGGGCGCGGCCGGCGTGGTCGAGGCGCTGGTCTGCGCGCTGGCGCTGCGCGAAGGCTGGCGGTCGGGCAGTCCCGGCACGGCGGCGGCCGACCCGGCGCTGGGCCCGGTGTTCGCAGGGCAACTGCAAAGCCAGCCGGTCCGCCGCCCGGTGCAGTGGGCGGCCAGCCATTCCTTCGGCTTCGGCGGCAACAACGCCGTGCTGGTGTTCGGGCGCGGCGCATGAACGGCCCGCGCAGCCTGTGGCTGGACGGCATCGCGCTGTGGACGCCGCGTGCGCCCGGCTGGGCGCTGGCCGCACCCGCCTTGCGGGACGAGCCCGCGCCCGCGCTGGCCGCAGCCGCAGCACCCGCGCCGGATGGGCTGCCAGCCCGCCAACCGGCACCCACCCTGCTGTCGCCCAACGAACGCCGCCGCGCGCCCGATTCGGTGTTGCTGGCGCTGGCCGTGGCCCAGGCCGCGCTGGCCGACTCGGGCCACGACCCGGCCGCCATCGCCAGCGTGTTCACCTCGGCGCACGGCGACCTGCCCATCACCGACGCGCTGTGCCGCACGCTGGCCGCCAACCCGCTGATGCTGTCGCCCACGCGCTTCCACCACTCGGTGCACAACGCGGCCTCGGGCTACTGGGCCATCGCCAGCGGCAGCCGCGCCACCACCAGTGCGCTGTCGGCCGGCGACGCCAGCTTTGCCGCCGGCTGGCTGGAAGCGGCCAGCCTGTGTGCTTGCGAAAAGATGCCGGTGCTGCTGGTCGGTTTCGACACCGAAGCCGTCGGCCCGCTGGTGTCGGTGAACCGCAGCCGGGGCCTGCTGGGCGTGGCGCTGGTGCTGGCAGCGCAGCCCTCAGCGGCCAGCCGGTGGCGGGTGGACTGGCAACTGGCCGGCGACGCCCAAGTCCCCGCCGTGCCGGCGCTGCGTTCGGCATTGGCGCAAAGCCTGGCCCGCAACGCCACGGCCGATGCGCTGCCGCTGTTCGAAGCCCTGGCCCGGGGCCAGCCCGGTGCGCTGGGCCTGCGCCTGTCGCCCGGTCTTTGCCTGCAGCTGCAACTGTTGCCCGCTGCGGCATGATCCGCCCTTCAGCTTCTGTTCTACCCCGCCCCCGCATGACTGCCCCCTCTGCCCACGCCGCCGCTTCGGCCGACCCGCACACCCACGCCCCCATCGAGGCCGTTGCCGACCCCGATGTGCTGATCCTGGGCGGCGGTCTGGCCGGCATGACGCTGGCGCTGCAGTTGCAGTTGCGCATGCCGGGTCTGAAGGTGCTGGTGCTGGAACGGCGCAGCCACCCGGTGCCCGAGGCCTGCCACAAGGTCGGCGAGTCCAGCGTGGAGATCGGCGCGCACTACTTTCAGAACGTGCTGGGCCTGCAGCAGCACCTGGTCGACGCGCAACTGAAGAAGTTCGGTTTCCGCTTCTTCTTCAGCGAGGGCCAGCGCGACATCACCGCCGTCACCGAACTCGGCGCCAGCCGGCCGCTGCCGGTGTCCAGCTGGCAAATTGATCGCGGCATCTTCGAAAACTTCCTGGGTGAAGAGGTGCAGCGCCGCGGCATGCGCTTCATCGACAGCGCGCTGATCCGCGACGTGCAACTGGCCGACGCCGAGGTCAAAGGCGCGCTGCACACGGTGACCTGGCAACGCCCAGGCGAAGCCGTGCAGACCACCCGCGCGCGCTGGGTCATCGACGCCTGCGGCCGCGCCGGTCTGCTCAAGCGCAAGCTGGGTCTGGCACGCGACAACGCGCACCCGGCGCACGCGGTGTGGTTCCGCATCAGCGAGCACATCCGCATCGACGACTGGTCGGCCGACCCGGCCTGGCAGGCGCGTTGCGTCACGCCCACCCGCTGGCTGTCGACCAACCACCTGGTCGGCGAAGGCTATTGGGTGTGGCTGATTCCGCTGGCCTCGGGTTCGCATTCGGTGGGCATCGTGGCCGACCCGCGCCTGCACCCCATCGAGGGCATGAACACCTTCGAGCGCGCGATGGCGTGGCTGCGCGAACACCAGCCGGCTCTGTGGGACGACCTGCAGGCCAAGCTTGAAGGCCACCCCGAAAAGCTGCAGGACTTCGCCTTCTTCAAACGCTTCAGCCACGACTGCGAACAGGTGTTTTCGGCCCAGCGCTGGGCGCTGGCCGGCGAGGCCGGGCGCTTCCTCGACCCCTTCTATTCGCCGGGCAGCGACTTCATCGCCATCGGCAACACCTACATCACCGAACTGGTGGCGCGCGACCGCGCCGGCCTGCCGCTGGGCGCGCACACCAAAATCTACGAGCAGATCTTCAAGAGCTTCTACGACAGCACGCTGACGCTGTATGTCGACCAGTACGCGCTGTTCGGCGACCCCGAGGTGCTGCCGGTGAAGATCATCTGGGACTACAGCTACTACTGGAGCGTGCTGGCGCCGATGTTCTTCCAGGGCCGCCTGACCGACCTGGCCAGCCTGTCGCACCTGCGTGACGAACTGGCCGGCTGCCAGACGATGAACCAGGCGGTGCAGGACTTCCTGCGCGCCTGGTGCGCGGTCAGCGCCAAGCGCAACCCGGCGCAGATGCTGGATCAAGCGTCGGTGCCCTGGTTCGTTGAGCTGAACCGCAGCCTGGAAGACACACTGGACGACAACGCCTTTCGCAGCCAGCTGCGCGCCTCGGCGCGCCGCCTGCGCGCGCTGGCCACCGAGATCGCCGAACGCGGCTGCAGCGACCACCCAGGTCTGGACGCCAGCGCGCTGCGCGCGGCCATCGTGGCGGCCGGCGGTCTGCTGCATGCTGAAGAGGCCATGCTGTTCCCGGCCGCACTGGAAGCCGACCTGGCCGCCTGAACGCGCCCTGGCGCGCCGGCCAAACCCGGCATCTGCGCAAATGCACTATGATGAAAGCGCATTTGCACAACCCACCGGGAGCCACCCGCCATGGACATCTCAGGTCACGCGCAGGCAGCCGACGGCAGCACCCTGCCGCCCGTCACCGGCACCCCCACCCGCATGGACGGCTGGGTACGCAGCATCAACCGCCTGCTGGGCGGCAAGCCCGCGTGGTTGTCTGACGGCAGCAAGGCCGCCGGCGGCGTGCGCTACCGCTTTTCGGCACAAACCGCCGACGCCCTGGTGCGCGGCGGCCTGCGCCCTGAATTGATCGCCAGCCTGGCCCGCGCCAGCCACCTGCAGCTGGGCGAAATGCACCGCTACACGGGGCTGGACCGCACCACGCTGAAACGCCGCACCGACAAGGGCGAAGCGCTGCCCGAAGAAGCCGCCGTGCGCGTGCTGACGGCCACCGAACTGGTCGGTCAGGCGACCCAGGTTTTCGGCAGCGTGGAAGACGCCGCTGCCTGGCTGACCACGCCCCACCCGCTGCTGGGCGACGAGACCCCGATGCAGCGCGCGCGCACACCCTGGGGCCTGGCCAAGGTGCAAGACCTGCTGGTGGGCTTGCGCTACGGCAGCGTGGCTTGACGGCGGTTTTCCGCATCGGCTTTGCGCCCGACCCCAGCCTGGCCGGCCAGGCTTACGGCTCGACATTGGCGGCCGGCCGCTGGCACGCGCTGCAACGGGGGCCCTCGCCGCGCCGCGTGATTTACGCCGCCGCCAGCCGCGCGCTGGCCCAGCTGGAAAAGCGTGTGCAGGCGCACCGCCAGCAGCCCATCGACCAGGCGCTTTACTGCTTGACGCTGCCGCGCGGCCTGACGATTCACAGCGCCGCCGCCGTGGGCCTGCCCGCCGACTGGCGCCACAACGAAGACGCCAGCCGGGCCTTCGGCGACGCCTGGCTGGACGCCGCCCGCGAGCTGGCGCTGTGGGTGCCTTCCTACGTGGAACCGCTGGAAAACAACCTGCTGATCAACCCCACCCACCCGCGCGCGGCAGACATCGAGATCGCCGTCGAACGCACGCCTTTTCTGTTCGACCCGCGGTTGGTTTGACGGACTTTGGCTACCAAGATATATACTTGGTACTATCTTTTGAGCACCATGGAGCATCACGATGCAACAGACCGCCAAGCTGTTCCAGAACGGCCGCAGTCAGGCCGTGCGCCTACCGAAGGTCTTTCGCTTTGAAGGTGCCACCGAGGTCTACATCGAGCGCGACGGCGACCGCATCATCCTGAGCCCGACGCGCAGGCCGTCCATCGAGCGCTTGATATCGGCGCTGGCCGATTTCGACGCCTTCCCCGAGCGCAGCCAGCCGCCGCACCCTGACCTTCGCGAATCTTTCTAAGCCCGGTTCGCAATGCGCTACATGCTGGACACCAACATCTGCATCTACGCCATCAAGCACCGTCCGCCTGAAGTGCTGGCCGCCTTGCGGCTGCACGAGGCTGCAGGCCTGGGCGTTTCCAGCATCACGGTGGCCGAACTGGAATTTGCTGCAGTCAAGAGCGGCTCCACCCGCAACCTGGCCGCGCTGCAACAGTTTCTGGAGCCCTTGGAAATCGCTGACTTCGACCGCGATGCTGCCACCGTCTACGGCCGCTTGCGGGCGCAGCTGGAAGCCGCCGGCACACCCATCGGCCCACTGGACACCCAGATCGCGGCCCAGGCGCTTGCGCTGGGCTTGACCCTGGTCAGCAACAACCTGCGCGAATTTGCGCGGGTGCCTGGGCTGCAGTTGGCGAACTGGGTCGTCGCCGCCGCCGGCTGAACGCTCAGGCCTGAAACGGCGGCAGGCCGCGCGCCTTGCGCCACAGCAGCAGCGGCAGGCGCAGCACGAACTCCAGCATCAGCCGGGTGTGCATCCAGGTCAGCAGCAGGTTGTCGCGGCCGTACTGGAAGTGCGAGACGCCCCCTTCCGCGGCCGTCAAATACTTCACCGGCGCGTCGATGTTGACCGGCTTGACGCCGCGCCACGCCAGGCGCACCACGGCTTCGGTGTCGAAGTCGAAGCGGCGCATCCAGGGCTGGCGCCGCATCACCGCGGCCAATACGGCGATCGGGTAGACGCGGAAGCCGTACAGCGAATCGGCCACCCCGGCACCCAGCGTTTCCAGGTTGGTCCAGCCGTTCGAAATGCGCCGGCCGCGCACGCGCAGCAGCGGCGCGCTGGCGTCGAAAACCGGGCGGCCGAGGACCATGGTTTCGGGGCGTGCGCGGGACGCCTGCATGAAAGTGGGGATCAGCCCGGCCGGGTGCTGGCCGTCGCTGTCCATCGCCAGCGCATGGCTGTAGCCGGCCTGCAGCGCGGCCTGCAAACCGAACAGCACGGCCGCGCCCTTGCCCTGGTTGTGCGGCAGCACCCAGACGCGCAGGCCGGGGTCTGCGGCAGCCAGGTCTTGCAGGCCTTGCGCGGTGCCGTCGGTGCTGCCGTCGACCACCACCCACACGGGACACCACTGCGCGCGCGCGGCGGCCACGGTGGCGTAAACCTGGGCGCCGGTGTTGTAGCTGGGGATCAACACCAGGTGGCTGGTTGAAGCCGTGTGGTTCAGGGTCATGGCGGGGTGCAGAGGAAGCTTCAGGCTTCAGGGTTCAGGCCGTGGGTGGCGGGCGGCGGGCGGTGCACGCCGCCCGCGAAATAGGCTTCGATTTCAGCCCGCAACGCATGGTGGTCGCGTGCCGGTTCGAAGCGCCGGCCCAGCCGCACGCTGAAGCAGATGGGCAGCGGCGGCAGGCGCCACAGCGGCCAGCCTTTGCCGAGGTAGGGCGAGTCGGTGTCGATGAAAACGGTCTGAATCGGCACCTGCGCGCGGCGGGCAATCAGCGTGAAGCTGGCATGGAAAGGATTGATCGGCTGCCGCGTGGTGCGCGTGCCCTCCGGGAACAGCACCAGTTGGCCGCCGGCCTTCAGGTCTTGCACCGCGCGCTGCACCATGCCGTAGGCCGAGTCGTTGCGGATGTAGCGCGCCAGCCGCGCACCGGGCCCCAGCAGCGGGTTGCGCACCAGGCTGGCTTTCATGATGCAGGCACTGCGCGGCAGGCGCGCCACCAGCATCAGGGCGTCCAGCATGCTGGGGTGGTTGGCCACCACGATCAGGCCGCGCTCATCGCGCAGCGCGTCCAGCACATCGGCGTCCAGGCGCAGCATGCCGCTGTGCCGCGCGACGGCCCAGAACCAGCCGTAACCGCGAGCGATCATGGCCCGGCCGATGCGCAGGCCGGCGGCACGCGAGAGCAGCGGGTAGAGCAGCAGAGCCACCAGGTTCCAGCTGAACGACATCAAGCCCAGCAACAGCAATTGCAATTGCAGGCCCAGCCAGGCCAGTGGCCACAACCAGGGCGAAACAGCATGCGAACGCGGCTGATTCATCGCGCTGAACGGGTCGCTATCAACGGCGCTTTCGACGGCACTTTCAACGTTCAGCCGCCACCCGCGTGTCCGACACCTTGAACACCCAGCTGAGCGCGAACCCATAGGTGGTGTTCTGCCGTTGCTGGACCAGCGGGCTGCCTTCGAAGGCCGCGCCAGCCACGCTGTCGGTGCGCGCAAAAGCCGCCAGCCACCAGTCGCCGACACGGCGCGACGCGCTGGCCGTGAGGCCCCAGCCCGCGTAGCCACCCGGTGCCGCATAGGCCGGCCGCGCGGCGCTGGCGTCGGCTGCCGTCACGCTGTAGAAATAGCCGTGCAGGCGCCGCGTGCCCAGCAGCGGGCCGCCTTGCAGGCCGACGTTCCAGCCCTGCACGTCGAGGTCGAGATTGAGCACCGGCGTGCTGGTCCAGCCGATCGCACGCGGGTGCGCACCCACCGTGAACACGGCGCGCAGCGGCAGCCGCAGGTCGAGCTTCCAGCCGGTGCCGTCGAACACGCCCTTGCCGAGCATGAAGTTGACGTTGGGGCCGACTTCCAGCGTGGCCGCCAGCTCGGCCATGCCGGCGCGCGCGCGGTTGTCGCCGGTGCGCGTGGGCGGGCTGGCGTCCAGGCTCAGGTCGACGTCCAGGCGCTTGGAATCGAGCAACACGGCACGCGTGCCGTCGCGATCCGACTTGAAGATGGTGCCACGGTAGACGAAGTAAGGCACCGGCAGCAGCCAGTCGTGGCTCTGGTCGCTGCCCCGGTAGTGCGGCACCCGCAGCGCACCCACGCCAATCCCGGCTTCCCACAGCGGCAGGTCAGCGGCCTGGGCGGGCAGCACCGACAGGGCGACCCAGGCCGCGCCGCCGATCAACCCCGCAGCCCGCCTCAAAACGACCTCATCACGTTCTCGCCCGGAATGGCGCTGTCGTCGCGCGGCTGACGGCGCGCCTTCCACTGCGCCCAACTGGTCTTCCAGCGCCGCAAGGCACCGACGTAATACACGGCCTTGAAGAAGTGCAGCGAAGGCTGGATGGGCGACTTGCCGTAGATGTCGCCGGCCAGCACCGCCAGCACCGCTTCCTTGGCCCGCAACACGTTCTGCGGGGCCATGAACAGCTCGCGCATGGCCGGGTTGGTCATGCGGTAGATGAACCAGGAAAACTCGCGTGGGCCCTTCTTCACGTGGGCGGCGTAGCGGCGGCGCGCGGCGGCGGCGCGGCGCGGCTGGTCCAGCGCCGCAGACACGGTTTCGGCACCAGCAAAGGCATTTGCCATGGCCAGGTAGACACCTGACGAGAACACCGGGTCGATGAAGGCATAGGCGTCGCCCAGCAGCAACCAGCGGGCACCACTGGCCTGGGTGGCGCTGTAAGAAAAATTGCCGGTGGCCCAGACCTGCTCGTCGACCAGTTCGGCGTGGCGCAGCCTGTCGGCCAGGGCCGGTGCCATCGCGATGGTGTCGTCGAAAAAGGCTTTCAAGGGCTTGCTGCGCGACTTCAGGTACGCCGGCGTGCAGGTGGCACCCACGCTGGTGGTGCCGTCGGCCAGCGGGATGAACCAGAACCAGCCGTGCTGGAACCAGAAGATGCTGATGTTGCCTTCCAGCTTCTCGCCCTTCAGCCGCTCGGCGCCCTTGAAGTGGCCGTAGACGGCCGCGCTGTTGTGACGCGGGTTCTTGTGCCTGTCCTTGAACTGGCGCGCCAGCAGCGTGTCGCGGCCCGATGCGTCGACCACGAAACGCGCGCGCCAGGTGCGCGGCGCACCGTCGTCCAGCGTGGCCTGCACGGTGGCCCCGCCGTCGTCGAACACCACGCCCTGCACCTGGCAGCCTTCCACGGTGCGCGCACCCTTGATGGCCGCGTTGCGGAACAGGATCTCGTCCAGTTCAGAGCGCCGCACCTGCCAGGCCATCGGCGCGCTCTTGTCCCAGGCCTCGCCGAATGCCAGCAGCGTGCGGTGGCGGTGTTGCGGGCTGACGAATTCAACGCCCCACTTGGGCATGCCGATGGCTTCGACTTGTTCACGCAAGCCCAGCTTTTCGAACAAGGCCACGTTGGCCGGCAACAGCGATTCACCGATGTGAAAGCGCGGGTGGTGGGCCTTTTCCAGCACCACCACGTCGCGGCCCTGCTGCGCCAGCAAGGCCGCGACGGTGCTGCCGGCGGGGCCGCCGCCGATGACCAGCACGTCACAGCGGTCAAGAGCCGTCGCAGCAGCGGCGGCGGCAGCGGCGGCGGCAGTGGGGGGTGCAGTGGGGGGTGCAGTGGAAAAAGCGGAAAAAGCGGGCGCCTGGGTCATGGCTGTGGCTCGGCGTGGGGTTGGGCAAGGCAGTGATTATCGACCGGGGCCCATCGGGCCCAGGCCGGCCGCGCCGAGGGCCGGTGGTAGGCTCTGGGCCGCCTGCCCCAGCCTTGCGCTGCCCCTGCTGCTGCCTTTGCCGTCACCCCAAACGGCCACCCCGCGTGACCTTGCACCGCCCCCCGACCCTGCCTCTGCCGGCCACCGAGCGGGCGGCAGCGCGCCCGAGCTGGGCCGCCGACATGGTCTGGCGCATGCGCCACCACCTGGTGCTGAAGTTTCTGGGCATTTCGGCCTTCATGTGGGTCTTCTTCACGCTGTATTTCCACCTGCTGCGCCATCCGAGCCAGGCCGTGCTGGTGATGCCCTTGACGGCGCTGGACCACGCCATTCCCTTCCAGCCCCTGGCCTTCTGGGCCTATGTGTCGCTGTGGTTCTACGTGGGCTTTCCGGTCGGCCTGATGCTGAGCCTGCGCGAGGTGCTGCGCTATGGCGCGTGGATGGGCAGCCTGTGCGGCACCGGCCTGCTGTGCTTCTACCTGCTGCCCACGGCGGTGCCGCCCTTCGATTTCAGCGGCGTCGACCTGGGCCACAGCGGCATGACGCTGCTGCAGGGCGTGGACGCCGCCGGCAATGCCTGCCCGTCGCTGCACGTGGCCACCGCCACCTTCACCGCCGTGTGGGTGCACCGCCTGCTGCAACTGACCGGCGCACGCAGCGTGTGGTTCGTGCTGAATGCCGGCTGGGCCGTGTTGATCGTCTTCAGCACCCTGGCCATCAAGCAGCACGTGGCCCTCGACGTGGCCGCCGGCGCGGTGCTGGCGCTGGCCTTTGCCTGGCCTTCGCTGCGCTGGCATCCGCCGGCTCTTCGTTGATTCGGTCGCCAGGCTCGGCCGATAGAATTGCGGCCTTCCCCGTAACGGCGAGCGCATGGCCACCGATCCGAAAGCAGCAGCGAACCCCGCCCCGAAGCCCAGCAATTTCCTGCGCGGCATCATTGAGCGCGACCTGGAAAGCGGCACCTATGCCGCGCGGCATTTCGGCGGCACGCCTGGCGACGCGGCCCACCACCAGACCGGCCCGCTCGACCCGGCGAAAATCCGCACGCGCTTCCCGCCCGAACCCAACGGCTACCTGCACGTCGGTCACGCCAAGGCCATCTGCCTGAACTTCGGCCTGGCGCGCGATTTCGGTGGCGTCTGCCATTTGCGTTTCGACGACACCAACCCGGAAAAAGAAGAGCAGGAGTTCGTCGACGCCATCAAAGAGGCCGTGACCTGGCTGGGCTTTGACTGGAACGCCGGCGGCACGGCGCACCTGTATTTCGCCAGCCACTATTTCGACTTCATGTACCGCGCCGCCGAGGCGCTGGTTGAAGCCGGCCTGGCCTATGTCGACGAACAAAGCGCTGACGACATGCGCGCCCACCGTGGCGACTTCAACACCCCCGGCACCAACAGCCCGTTTCGCAGCCGCACGCCGGCCGAGAACCTGGCCCGTCTGCGCGAGATGAAGGCCGGCTTGCTGCCTGACGGCGCCGCCGTGCTGCGCGCCAAGATCGACATGGCCGCGGCCAACATCAACCTGCGCGACCCGACGCTGTACCGCATCAAGCGCGCCACCCACCACAACACCGGCGACACCTGGTGCATCTACCCGATGTACACCTACGCCCACCCCATCGAAGACGCGCTGGAGAACATCACCCACAGCATCTGCACGCTGGAATTCGAAGACCAGCGGCCGTTCTACGACTGGCTGCTGGAAGGCCTGGCCTCTTTGAGCTTGCTGGCCCGCCCGCTGCCCAAGCAGTACGAATTCGGCCGGCTGAACCTGAGCTACGTGGTGACCAGCAAACGCAAGCTGCGTGAACTGGTCAGCGAGGGCATCGTCGAAGGCTGGGACGACCCGCGCATGCCCACGCTCTTCGGCATGCGGCGGCGCGGCTACACGCCGGCCAGCATCCGCGCCATGGCCGACGGCAGCGGCGCTTCCAAGACCAACATCTGGCTCGACTACAGCGTGCTGGACGGCTGCCTGCGCGCCGACCTGGAAGGCCAGGCGCCGCGTGCCATGGCCGTGCTGGACCCGGTGAAACTGGTGCTGACGAACTGGGCCGATGTGTTCGGCAGCGACGCACACATCGAAGCCTGCCAGGCCCCTGCGCACCCGCACCTGCCGGAACTGGGTCTGCGCCAATTCGGCCTGGGCCGCGAGGTCTGGATCGAGCGCGACGACTACGCCGACGTGCCGGTGAAGGGCTTCTTCCGCCTGTATCCGCCGAAGCTGCAGCCTGACGGCAGCACCGTGCCCGGCAACAAGGTGCGCCTGAAGTACGGGCTGGTCGTGGAATGCACCGGCTGCGAAAAAGACGCCACCGGTGCCATCACCGCCATGCTGGCCCGCGTGGTGCCTGACACCAAGAGCGGCACCCCCGGTGCCGACGCGGTGAAGGTCAAGGGCACCATCACCTGGGTCGGCGTGGCCGACGCCGTGCCGGCCACCGTGGTGCTCTACGACCGGCTCTTCACCGAAGCCCAGCCCGAGGCCGGCGGCCGCGATTTCCGCGAGGTGCTGAACCCGCAGAGCCGGCGCGCGGTGACGGCCTGGCTGGAGCCGGCGCTGGCCGGCGTGCCGACGGAACGCCACTACCAGTTCGAGCGTCACGGCTATTTCATCAGCGACCGCAAGAATCACCGTCCGGATGCGCCGGTCTTCAACCGCATCACCACCCTCAGAGACAGCTGGACGGCCTGAAGGCCAGCCGCAGCAGGAAGCCCCCATGAACCACCGTTTTGCCCGTCAAGCCGCCGTTGTGGCCTGCACCTTCGCGACCGTCGCGACCTTTGCCATGGCCTTCACGCTGGCCGGCAGCGCCCACGCGGCCGGCAACCCGCTGCAGATGGCCGCCGCCGAGAAAGGGGCCGTGGTCACCGAGTCGGGCCTGGTCTTCCTGTCGCTGCGCGACGGCAAGGGCCCCAGCCCGCTGGCCACCGACACCGTCAAGGTGCACTACAGCGGCACCTTCACCGACGGCCGTGAATTCGACAGCAGCTACAAGCGCAACGAGCCCACCAGCTTCCCGCTGAACCGCGTCATCAAGTGCTGGACCGAAGGCGTGCAGAAGATCAAGGTCGGCGGCAAGGCCCGGCTGACCTGCCCGTCGGCGATTGCATACGGCGAGAAGGGTGCCGGCGGCGGTCAAATCCCCGGCGGCGCGACGCTGGTGTTCGAAGTGGAACTGCTGGAAGTCAAGGGCAAGTAGACCGTCAGCGCCCGCGCAGCTTGCGCACGGCCGTCACACCGACCAGCACCAGCGCACCGGCCAGCACGCCGATGGCGGCATTCGCCAGCGTCGGCAGCACGGCACCGGCCACACCGCCCAGCGGAGCCACCGCGTGTTCAATGGCGTGGGCCACCGCCGGCACGCCGTGCACCAGGATGCCGCCACCGACCAGGAACATGGCAGCGGTGCCGGCCACCGTCAGACCCTTCATCAACCACGGCGCTGCGGCCAGGATGCCGCGCCCCAGGCCTTGCGCCGCCGCACTGCCTCGCTGGGTCAGCCACAGGCCGCCGTCGTCGAGCTTGACGATGCCGGCGACCACGCCGTAAACGCCCACGGTCATCAGCACGGCCACGCCGGACAGCACCAGCAATTGCGTGGTGAAGGGCGAGGCGGCCACGATGCCCAGCGTGATGGCGATGATCTCGGCCGACAGGATGAAGTCGGTGCGCGTGGCACCCTTGATCTTGTCGCTTTCGAAGGCCACCAGGTCCACCGTGGTGTCTTGCAGCGCCTGCGCCAGCGCGGCCTTGCGCGCCGCGTCGTCGTCGGCGCTGTGCAGGTAGCGGTGGGCCAGCTTTTCGAAGCCTTCGAAGCACAGGAAAGCACCGCCGACCATCAACAGCGGCGTCACCAGCCAGGGCGCGAAGGCGCTGATGGCCAGCGCCGCCGGCACCAGGATGGCCTTGTTGATGAACGAGCCCTTGGCCACCGCCCAGACCACCGGCAGCTCGCGGTTGGCCGCCATGCCGGTCACCTGCTGGGCGTTCAGGGCCAGGTCGTCGCCCAGCACGCCGGCGGTCTTCTTGGCCGCCACCTTGCTGAGCAAGGCCACGTCGTCCAGCAGGGACGCAACGTCGTCGAGCAGGGCGAGCAGGCTGCCAGCGGCCATGGGGCTGATGCTGCCGTGGAGGTTCAGCGCGGCTTGCGCTTGGCGGCGGGTTTGACAGCGGGCTTTGCGGCCGGCTTGACGGTGGGCCTCGCGGCCACCGGCGGGCTGGGCTTGGCCCCGGTCACGCGCGGCGGCAGGCCGGTGTGCTGGGTCAGCAAACGGCCCTGCGTGACGGTGGACGTGCGCGTGCCCGCCAGCGTGCTGTTCTTGCGCCGATCGCTGACATAGCCATCGCCGCCGGCCGGCTGGTAGGTCGGTATCAGCTGGTGCTTGCCATTGCCGATGAGGTCGGCGCGGCCCATGGTTTTCAGCGTCTCGCGCAGCAGCGGCCAGTTCGCCGGGTCGTGCCAGCGCAGGAAAGCCTTGTGCAGGCGGCGGCGCTTCTCACCGCGCACGATGTCGACCTTTTCAACCCGCGCCGGGTCGCGGCTGATGCCCTTCAACGGGTTCAGGTCGGTGTGGTACATCGCCGTGGCGGTGGCCATCGGTGACGGGTAGAAGGTCTGCACCTGGTCGGCCTTGAAGCTGTTGCGCTTCAGCCAGATCGCCAGGTTCATCATGTCCTCGTCCTTGGTGCCCGGGTGCGCGGCGATGAAGTACGGGATCAAATACTGCTTCTTGCCGGCCTCGGCGCTGTACTGCTCGAACATCTTCTTGAAGCGGTCGTAGCTGCCGATGCCGGGCTTCATCATCTTGCTCAGTGGCCCGCCTTCGGTGTGTTCGGGCGCGATCTTCAAATAGCCGCCGACGTGGTGGGTGACCAGTTCCTTCACGTACTCAGGGCTTTGCACGGCCAGGTCGTAGCGCAGGCCGCTGCTGATCAGGATTTTCTTCACGCCGCGCAGCGAACGCGCGCGGCGGTACATCTTCACCAACGGCGCGTGGTCGGTGTTCAGGTTGGGGCAGATGCCGGGGTAGACGCAGCTGGGCTTGCGGCAGGCGGCCTCGATTTCCGGGCTCTTGCAGCCGATGCGCCACATGTTGGCGGTCGGGCCGCCGAGGTCGCTGATCACGCCAGTGAAGCCTTTGACCTTGTCGCGGATCTCTTCGATCTCGCGGATCACGCTGTCTTCGCTGCGGCTCTGGATGATGCGGCCTTCGTGTTCGGTGATCGAACAGAAGGTGCAGCCGCCGAAGCAGCCGCGCATGATGTTCACGCTGAAGCGGATCATTTCCCAGGCCGGGATCTTGGTCGTGCCGTCGTGCCCGCCCTGCTCGTCGGCATAGGCCGGGTGCGGGCTGCGCGCATAGGGCAGGTCGAAGACGTGGTCCATCTCGGCCGTGGTCAGCGGGATCGGCGGCGGGGTGATCCACAGGTCACGCTCGCCATGCCGCTGCACCAGCGCCCGCGCGTTGCCGGGGTTGGTCTCCAGGTGCAACACGCGGTTGGCGTGGGCGTAGAGCACGGCGTCGCTCTTCACCTGTTCGTAGGCCGGCAGGCGGATCACCGTCTTGTCGCGGGTGGGCATCACCACCGCACCGGTCTTGCGGGTGACGGGCATGGCGATCGTCGCAACAGCCGGCACCGTGGACACCGCCAGCGCACCGCTGCCTTCTTCTTTCGCGCAAACCTCGCCCTGCGAAGCAGCCGCTTCTTCCGTCGTCAGGTAGGGGTTGATGTGCTCGTCGATGCGGCCGGGCCGGTCGACGTCGGTGCTGTCGATGGCCAGGTAGCCCTGCGGTGCCAGCCCCGGTGCGCTCTTGACCATGAATGCGGTGCCGCGGATGTCGGTCAGCGACTCGACGGCCTCGCGCCGCGCCAGGCGATGGGCGACTTCGATGATGGCGCGCTCGGCGTTGCCGTAGAGCAGCAGGTCGGCCTTGCTGTCGACCAGGATGCTGCGCCGCACCTTGTCCTGCCAATAATCGTAGTGCGCGATGCGGCGCAGACTGGCCTCGATGCCGCCGATGATGACCGGCACATCGGACCACGCTTCCTTGCAGCGCTGGGTGTAGACCAGGGTGGCGCGATCAGGTCGCCGGTCGCCGGCACCGCCGGGCGTGTAGGCGTCGTCGCTGCGGATTTTCCGGTCGGCCGTGTAGCGGTTGATCATCGAATCCATATTCCCGGCGGCCACGCCGAAGAACAGGTTCGGTTTGCCGAGTTGCCTGAAGGCATCCGCGCTGTGCCAGTCGGGCTGCGCGATGATGCCGACGCGAAAACCCTGGTTCTCCAACACGCGGCCGATCACGGCCATGCCGAAGCTGGGGTGGTCGACGTAAGCGTCGCCGGTGACGATGATGATGTCGCAGCTGTCCCAGCCCAGGCGCTCCATCTCGGCGCGGTTCATCGGCAGAAAAGGCGCCACGCCCAGGCGTTTGGCCCAGTAGGGACGGTAGCTGGTGATGGGCTTGGGCGGCTTGGGGCCTGCGGCCGGGCTGCGCTCAGCGCTGGGGCGGGCACGGGCCGGGGCGGCCGGAGTAGCCGGAGTGGGGGCAATGACGGACACGACGCTGACGCTGGGGCTTTGTTGCCAGCGGGGCCGGCGAAGCCGCGATTGTCGCGGCTGCAGGCCCCGGGTGCGCGCGCAAGGCCATGCCGTCAACGTGACGGCCTTGGCCGTTCGTCGCGCCGCCCGGCCCGCGCGCCTCAAGCCTGCAGGGCGGCGGCCGATAGCCGGTTCATGCAAAGCCTCATCACCTGGATCGCCTACGGCCTGGGCACCCTGTTTTTGGCCGCCTGCGTGGTGGCCTGGTGGGAACACCTGGGCCGCGAAAGCCGGCGCAACGAAGAACCCGACTGGGAAACCCCGCCGCGCCAGGCCGTGAGCGTGGATGTCGAACTCGACGCCCCGCCCGCCGGGCCGGCCAACAGCGATGTCGGCGAACGCCGGCAGGCCCTGGGCGGCGCCATGACCCGCATGGCCAGCGGCGACCGCCGCCAGGGCTTTGGCGACACCGCGCCGATGATCCTGGCGGGCGGCGCACCCGACGCGGCCAGGGATGCGACCCCTGACACCGCCAGCCCGGCACCCCCCGTTGAACGCCGCCAGCGCGACCGCGCCACGGCCAGCGACTGACTCAGTCGCCCGACACGCCGCTGACCAGCCGGCCTGCGGCGGCCTGCACTTCTTCGGCGTCCAGGTCTTCGCCCAAGAACCCGCCGCTCTGGTGCGCCCACAAGCGCGCGTAGATGCCGTCGGTCGCCAGCAGTTCGGCGTGGCTGCCGGTTTCGACGATGCGGCCCTGGTCCATCACGATCAGGCGGTCCATGGCCATGATGGTGCTCAGCCGGTGCGCGATGGCCACCACCGTCTTGCCTTCCATCAGCCGGTACAGGCTTTGCTGGATGGCCGCCTCCACTTCGCTGTCCAGCGCGCTGGTGGCCTCGTCGAGCAACAGGATGGGCGCGTCCTTCAGCATCACGCGGGCGATGGCGACGCGCTGGCGCTGGCCGCCGCTGAGTTTCACGCCGCGCTCTCCGACGTGGGCGTCATACGCATGCCGCCCTTTCGCGTCGCTCAAGCCGCCGATGAAGTCGTGCGCCTCGGCGCGTTCGGCCGCGCGCAGCATCTCGGCGTCGGTGGCGTCGGGCCGGCCGTAGACGATGTTGTCGCGCACCGAGCGGTGCAGCAGTGAGGTGTCTTGCGTGACCATGCCCACGTGCCGGCGCAAACTCTCCTGCGTCACGCCGGCGATGTCCTGGCCGTCGATCAGGATGCGCCCGCTTTCCAGGTCGTACAGGCGCAGCAGCAGGTTGACCACCGTGCTCTTGCCCGCGCCGCTGCGGCCAACCAGGCCGATCTTTTCGCCCGGCTTGATCGTGAACGTCAAACCGTCCACGATCTTGCGCGCGCCGCCATAGGCGAACACCACCTGGTCGAAACGCACTTCACCGCGCGGCACCTGAAGCGCCTGCGCATCGGCCTTGTCGACCACCGCGCGCGCTTTCGACAAGGTCGCGATGCCGTCCTGCACGGTGCCGATGTGTTCGAACAGCGTGGCCATCTCCCACATCACCCAGTGCGAAATGCCGTTCAGGCGGAAGGCCATCGCGGTGGCGGCGGCCACCGCGCCCACGCCCACCGCGCCCTGCGTCCACAGCGTCAGGCCGGCATAGGCGGTGCCGGCAATCAGCAGCACGCTGAGGATCTGGTTGACAGTCTCGAAGGCCGTCACCAGGCGCATCTGGCCATAGGCCGTGGTCATGAATTCCTGCATCGCGCTGCGCGCGAATTGCGCTTCGCGCTGCGAGTGCGAGAACAGCTTCACCGTGGCGATGTTGGTGTAGGCGTCGGTGATGCGGCCGGTCATCAAAGAACGCGCATCGGCCTGCTTCTGCGCCACCTTCCCCAGCCGCGGCACGAAGACGCGCAGCGTGATGGCATACAGCACCAGCCAGCCCATGAAGGGCACCACCAGCCAGCCGTCGAAGGCGCCCAGCACGGCAATCAGCGTGACGAAGTAGATGACCACGTAGACCAGGATGTCGGTGAAGATCAACCAGGTGTCGCGCACCGCCAGCGAGGTCTGCATCACCTTGGTGGCGATGCGCCCGGCGAATTCGTCCTGGTAGAAAGACATGCTCTGCGCCAGCATCAGGCGGTGGAAATTCCAGCGCAGGCGCATCGGGAAATTGCCGTACAAGCCCTGGTACTTGAACAGGGCCTGCAGCGCCGCGAAGGCCACGCTGGCCAGCAGCACACCGGCCAACACGGTCAGCGTCTGGCCGTGGCCTTGCCACAGTTCAGCCGGCTTCACGCGGCCCAGCAGGTCCACCACGTGGGCCATCATGCTGAACAGCAGCGCCTCAAAAGCGCCGATGGCTGCGGTGAACAGCGCCACCAGCACCAGATAACGGCGCAGGCCTTTCGTGCACTGCCACAGGAAGGCAAAAAACTGCGCCGGCGGCTGCGGCGGTTCGGTTTGCGGATAGGGCTGCACCAGCCCTTCAAAACGTTGGAACACGCGCTCTCCCTGAACACGCCGGGTGGGCGTTGTGTAAGGGCCGCGCAGGCGATAGGCCTGCTGCTGGCCCCTGATGGACGTCGGCCCGGTTGGGCCGAAGGGCGCAATTATCGGGGGCCTGGCGGTCGCGTGCAGCACTAGGGTGTGCCGTCCAATCGCGGCTGTCCGCCGTCGATATGATGAAACGAGGAGACACCCCCAACATGTTCGATTACATCGTCGTCGGCGGCGGTTCAGCCGGCTCGGTGCTGGCCTCGCGGCTCAGCGAAGACCCCGCAGTCAGCGTCTGCCTGCTGGAAGCCGGGCCGGTGGACAACAGCGTGCTGGTGCAGTGCCCTGCGGGCGTGGTGGCCGGCGGCTTTGTCAAAGGCTGGAAGCACAACTGGGCCTTCCAGACCGTGCCGCAGGCGGGCTTGAACGGCCGTCGCGGCTACCAGCCGCGCGGGCGCGGCCTGGGCGGTTCCAGTTCGATCAACGCGATGATCTACATCCGTGGCCAACGCGAGGACTACGAGCACTGGGCCGCGCTGGGCAACCCGGGCTGGGGCTGGGCTGAGGTGCTGCCCTACTTCCTGAAAGCCGAGAACAACGAACGCGGTGCCGACGCCTTGCACGCCACCGGCGGGCCTTTGAACGTGATGAACCTGCAGCAGACCGGCCGTTCCGCGCGCCAGTTCGTGGAGGCCGCGCGCCAGGCCGGCTACCCGGTGAACCCCGATTTCAACGGTGCCACGCAAGAAGGCGTGGGCCTGTACCAGGTGACGCAGAAGGCCGGTGAACGTTGCAGCGCGGCCAAGGCCTATCTCACGCCCCACCGGGGCCGCTCGAACCTGCAAATCATCACCAACGCGCAGGCCACCCGCATCCTGCTGGAGGGCCGGCGCGCAGTGGGCGTTGAAGCCCTGGTGGACGGCCAGTTGCAGCAGTTTCAGGCCCGGCGTGAAGTGCTGCTGGCCGCCGGCGCGCTGCAGTCGCCCCAGTTGCTGATGCTGTCGGGTATCGGCCCGGGCACCCACCTGCAAGCGGTGGGCGTGAACGTGCAGCACGATCTGCCGGGCGTGGGGCTGAACCTGCACGACCACATCAGCGTCACCCTGGTCACCCACGCGCCACGCCTGAACGACACCTTCACCGTATCGCCCAGTGGCGCGCCTCCCGCCCTCAAGGGCGTTTACGACTGGCTGGCCCACCGCAGCGGCCTGCTCACCAGCAACATCGCTGAATCGGGCGGTTTCATCAAGAGCAGCCCCGATCAGCCCGTGCCCGACCTGCAGATTCACTTCGTGCGCACCAAGCTCATCGACCACGCGCGCACGCTGGCCTGGGGCCACGGCTACACCTGCCACCTGTGCCCCTTGCGGCCGGTCAGTCGCGGCAACGTGAAGCTGGCCAGCGGCCGCCCCGGCGACGCGCCGCTGATCGACCCGAACTTCTTCGCCGACCCTGCCGACATGGCGCTGTTGATACGCGGCTTCAAACTGCTGCGCAGCATCCTGCGCCAACCGGCGCTCAGCGACTTCGGCGGCACCGAACTGCCAGCGCTGGCTGACGCACAGAGCGACGCCGAGATCGAGCACTACATTCGTGGCAATGCCGATACCGAATACCACCCCGTGGGCACCTGCCGCATGGGCAGCGGGCCGAACGACGTCGTTGATGCCCGCCTGCGGGTGCAAGGCCTGCAGGGCCTGCGGGTCGTCGATGCGTCCATCATGCCGCGCATCATCTCGGGCAACACCAATGCACCGACCATCATGATTGCCGAGAAAGCCGCCGACATGATTCGCCAAGATGCCTGACATCCAGCTTTCGGTGTTGGACCAGTCGGTGGCCTGCACCGGCCGCGACGAAGGCCACGCGTTGCGCGACACGCTGGACCTGGCACCGTTCTGCGAAAACCTGGGCTATCACCGGTTCTGGGTCAGCGAACACCACGGCATGCCGACCATCGTGGGCAGTGCGCCCGAGGTGCTGATGGCCGCCATTGCGGCCTGCACCACGCGCATCCGCATCGGCAGCGCGGGTGTGATGCTGCCGCACTACGCGGCGCTGAAAGTGGCCGAGCAATTCCGCGTGCTGGATGCATTGGCGCCGGGCCGCATCGACCTGGGCGTGGGCCGCGCGCCGGGCAGCGACGGCCGCACGGCCATGGCGCTGAACCCCAACGCCCGCCATGCGGCCGATGACTTCCCGCAGCAAGTGGTGGACCTGCAGGCTTGGAGCGCCGGCCTGCGGCACCAAGGGCTGACCGCGAACCCGCTGCCGCCTGTGGAAGCCGAGCCTGGCGTGTTGCCGCCCGAGGTCTGGATCCTGGGTAGTTCCAACTACGGCGCGCAACTGGCGGCGCACCTGGGCCTGCCCTATGCCTACGCCTATTTTTTCATGGACGGCCAGGGCGTCGAACAAGCGCTGGAGCTGTACCGCAGCCTGTACCGCCCGAGTGCGCGCCACCCCACGCCGCAGCCGACGATCTGCGTCTGGGCGCTGGCCGCCGACAGCGCCGAGGAAGCGCAATTCCACGCGCTGGGCCGCGAACGCTGGCGGCTGGACCGCCAGCGCGGCGTGCTGGGCCCGCTGCAGACGCCCGAGGCCATCACGCACCGCGGCTACACGGCCGACGACATGCCGACCATCACCGCGATGCGCGAACGCGCCTTTGTCGGCACGGCGGCGCACGTGGGCGCGCAACTGCGTGCGCTGGCGGCGTCACTGGACCTGTCTGAACTGGTAATCAACACCTGGGCGCACGACCCCGCCGTGCGGCGGCATTCGTACACGCTGCTGGCGCGCGAGTTCGGCCTGGCTTGATCGAAAGCTGGCGGCGCGCGTCTGGCGCAGGCCCTGCGCCGGGAATCGTCAGCCGCCGGCCAACAGGCGCTCGACCAGCCCCGCCACTTTCTGCTCGACCGCCGCGTCCATCGTGATGGTGCGGCCCCACTCTCGGCTGGTTTCGCCGGGCCACTTGTTGGTGGCGTCCAGCCCCATCTTGCCGCCCAGGCCGCTGACCGGTGACGCGAAGTCCAGGTAATCGATGGGCGTGTGTTCCACCAAGGTGGTGTCGCGCACCGGGTCCATGCGCGTGGTGATGGCCCAGATCACTTCTTGCCAGTTGCGCACGTCCACGTCGTCGTCCATCACCACGATGAACTTGGTGTACATGAACTGGCGCAGAAAACTCCAGATGCCGAACATCACCCGTTTGGCGTGGCCGGGGTAGGCCTTCTTGATGGACACCACCGCCATGCGGTAGCTGCAGCCTTCGGGCGGCAGGTAGAAATCGACGATCTCCGGGAATTGCTTCTGCAGGATGGGCACGAAGACTTCGTTCAGCGCCACCCCCAGCACGGCCGGCTCGTCGGGCGGCTTGCCGGTGTAGGTGGAGTGGTAGATCGGATCTTGCCGGTGCGTGATGCGGCTGAGTTCGAACACCGGGAACCAGTCCTGCTCGTTGTAGTAGCCGGTGTGGTCGCCAAAGGGGCCTTCCAGCGCGTGCAGGTAGCCGCCCTTTTCCTTCAACTTCACGCCGTGTTCCGACACGCCTTCGAAGCCGGGCGCGGCAACGGGGATGCAACCTTCCAGCACGAATTCAGCGCTGGCCGGCACTTGCAACTTCAGCGCGCCTTCGCCCACGCCCGATTCGACCAGTTCGGTGCGGCTGCCCCGCAGCAAGCCGGCGAACTGGTATTCGCTGAGTGTGTCGGGCACCGGCGTCACCGCGCCCAGGATGGTGGCCGGGTCGGCGCCCAGCGCCACCACCATCGGGAAAGGCTGGCCGGGGTTGGCGCGGGCGAATTCGCGGAAGTCCAGCGCACCGCCGCGGTGGGCCAGCCACCGC
>JANMZP010000036.1:0-4229 GCA_031383435.1 Betaproteobacteria bacterium
GTCGAAAGCGGGCGCGATTCTGGCACGCAGGCCGGTGCAGCCCTGGCGGCTGGCCTCAAGCACATCTCAAGGCTTGCTGTGTTGACGAAGTCACAGCTATAATCTGCCGTTTTCCGGGTAATGCTGCGTGGGCGGATCTTCCTGCCCTTTTTTTTTGCTCGATCGGCTTATTGCATTGGCAAGCCCGCGTCAGCGGGGAACTTGACTGGGCGACAGGCGACGATCTTGGCGGCGCGCCCGGCGGTAGGGCACGGGCCGCGAGCCGTGAGCAGACAGCCAGACCAGCAGACCCATCCTTTGAGCGCAAGCCGCATCCAACGCACAGATCGCAAGACAGCCAAGCTGAGCAAGCCCGCGAGCAAGTCCGCGAGCAAGTCGGCCTTTGGTGGCATGGGCCGTGCGCCTCTGCGGCCTGTTGCGGACAATGCGCCGGCGCCTGCGCAGGTGGGCAAGGGCGGTGGCCAAACCATCATCGACACGGTGGCCGGCCTGGGCTACGAGCTGGTGGATGTCGAACGCCTGCCGCGTGGTCTGTTGCGCGTGACCATAGACCGCGTCCCTGGCCGTGTCTACACCTTCGGTCCCGCGGCCGAGCCGCAGCCGGGCGAGTACATCACCGTCGAAGATTGCGAAACCGTCACCCGCCAGTTGCAGTACGCGCTGGAAGTGGACGGCCTGGCCTACGCGCGGCTGGAAGTTTCGTCGCCGGGTCTGGACCGGCCGCTGAAGACGGAAGCCGACTACGCCCGTTTTGCCGGCCAGGCCGTGAGCATCGTGCTGAAGGCGCCGTTTGAAGGGCGCAAGTCCTGGCAAGGCATTCTCGGCAAAGCACAGGGCAAGGCAGATGGCACTGGTGGAAGCGAAAGCGAAGGCTGGACCCTGGTCTTCAAGAATGGCAAGACCGAGCAGGTGCTGGGTTTCACGTTCCCCGAGGTTCGTGATGCGCGGCTCGTGCCCGTGGTGAATTTCAAGGGCCGCCCGTCCAGGCAAGACAAGGACAGCGGCGCACTCAAAACGGATGAGGCGGTGTCGGCAGACGCCGCGCCGCAGGTTGACGGAAGGCTTGTGAAGCTATGAACCGCGAAATGCTGATGCTGGTGGATGCCATCTCGCGCGAGAAGACGGTGGAGCGCGACGTCGTCTTTGGCGCCGTCGAAGCGGCGCTGGCTTCGGCCAGCAAGAAGTTGCATGGCGGCGAGGTCGACATGCGTGTCGCCGTCGACCGTGACACGGGCGAATACGAAACCTTCCGCCGCTGGCTGGTGGTGCCAGACAGTGCCGGTCTGCAGAACCCCGACGCCGAGGAACTGCTGTCCGACGCGCTGGACCGCATTCCCGATATCGAGGAAGGCGACTACATCGAAGAAGCCGTCGAGTCGCTGACCATCGGGCGCATCGGTGCGCAGGCTGCCAAGCAGGTCATCCTGCAGAAGATCCGCGACGCCGAGCGTGAGCAGTTGCTGAACGATTTCCTGGCCCGGGGCGAGAAGATCTTCGTCGGCACAGTCAAGCGCCTGGACAAGGGTGACATCATTGTGGAAAGCGGCCGGGTTGAAGGCCGCCTGAAGCGCAGCGAGATGATCCCCAAGGAAAACCTGCGCAGCGGCGACCGCGTGCGGGCCTTCCTGCAGGGCATCGATGCCACGCAGCGCGGGCCGCAGATCATGCTGTCGCGCAGCGCCCCGGGTTTCATGATCGAGCTCTTCGCACAGGAAGTGCCCGAGATCGAACAGGGCCTGCTCGAAATCAAGAGCTGCGCCCGCGACCCGGGCAGCCGCGCCAAGATCGCCGTGGTCAGCCATGACCGCCGCGTCGACCCCATCGGCACCTGCGTCGGCGTGCGCGGCTCGCGCGTCAACGCGGTGACCAACGAAATCGCCGGCGAGCGTGTCGACATTGTTCTGTGGTCCGATGACCCGGCGCAGTTCGTCATCGGCGCGCTGGCCCCGGCCAATGTGCAGTCCATCGTGGTCGACGAAGAGCGTCACGCCATGGACGTCGTGGTGGACGAGGAAAACCTCGCCATTGCCATCGGCCGCGGCGGCCAGAACGTGCGGCTGGCCTCTGAGCTGACCGGCTGGCGCATCAACATCATGACGGCTGAAGAGTCGCAGGCCAAGCAGGCCACCGAGAGCGATTCGGTGCGCGCGCTGTTCGTCGACAAGCTTGACGTCGACGCCGAAGTGGCCGACATCCTGATCGCCGAAGGTTTCACCAGCCTGGAAGAAGTGGCCTATGTGCCGCTGACCGAGATGCTGGAAATCGAAAGCTTCGACGAAGACACGGTGCACGAACTGCGCACCCGTGCCAAAGACGCGTTGCTGACGATGGAAATCAAGAAAGAAGAAGACGCGGGTGAGGTTTCGCAAGACCTGCGTGATCTGGCGGGCCTGACGCCCGAGTTGATCGCCAAGCTGACGCTGGGCGGCATCCACACCCGTGACGACCTGGCCGACCTGGCCGTCGATGAACTGACCGAGATGTCAGGCATTGACGACGAGCAAGCCAAGACGATCATCATGAAAGCGCGCGAGCACTGGTTCACGGTCTGATGACCGATTTGAGCCGTTCGCCCGCCTGCACCGCATACCCGAGGAAACCGTACCCATGGCCGTGACCACCGTCGCCCAATTCGCTGCCCAGCTTGGCCGCCCGACCACGGGGCTGATCGAGCAGTTGCAATCGGCCGGGGTGACCAAGCAGTCGCCCGATGACGCGCTGACCGAAGCCGACAAGGAACGTCTGCTGGACTTCCTGCGCACCTCGCACGGCACTGTGCCCGGTGCCGAGCGCAAGAAGATCACGCTGACCAAGAAGACGTCGACCGAGATCAAGCAGGCCGACGCCAGTGGTCGGGCCCGCACGATCCAGGTGGAGGTGCGCAAGAAGCGCGTCTTCGTCAAGCGCGACGACGCAACGCCGGCCACGGAAGACGTCGGCCCCAGCGCCGAAGAGCTCGACCTGCAGCGCCGCGAAGAAGAAGCCAGCGCGCAGGCCGAAGCCATCCGCGTGCAGGAAGCCGAACTGGCCGAAACCCGCCGGGTGCGTGAAGAGCAAGAACGCGTGGACCGTGAAGCGGCTGAAGCCGCTGCGGCCGAAGCTGCTGCAGCGCGAGCCGCCGAACAGGCCAAGGCTGCCGCCGAGGCGGCTGCCATGTTGGTAAAGGCTGCCGAAGCGGCACCGGCCAGGGCGTCGAAAACCAGGGCTGCGGCCAAGGCCGAAGCTGACATGGCCAACGGCAAGAGCGCCATCCAGCCGGCGGTGGTGCCTGAACCCGCGGCACCGGCCCAGGCTGAGCCTGCAGCGCCCGTCACGCCCGAAGAGCCGCCCAAGCCTGTCGAAGTCGTCAAGCCGCTGCTGCGGGTGGTGAAGGCCGCCGACAAGGCCGCCGAGGACAACGCCAAGGCCGACGATCTGGCCCGCCGCCGCAAGGCAGCGGAAGCCGAAGCCGCCGCCATCCGCGCGATGATGGCCGGCCCGAAGAAGGTGCTGGTTGCCAAGAAGCCGGAAGAGGTCAAGGCCGACCCGGCCACGGCTGCCAAGGACGCCATCAAGGGCACCATCCACAAGCCGGCGGCCAAACCCGGCGTGCCCGGTGCGGCGACCGTTGCCAAGCCGGGGGACAAGAAGCAGGTCAAGAGCGAAAAGTTGTCGTCCAGCTGGGCCGACGACGCCGCCAAGAAGCGCGCGGCGGTCAAGGGCCGTGACGGCGGTGCCGCGGGCCGTCCGGGCTGGCGCGCGCCGCGCGGCGGCGCAGGTGGCCGACGTGGCGACCGTGGCGACAGCGGCAGTGGTTTCACGCCCACGCCCGAAGCGCTGATCCAGGAAGTGCACGTGCCGGAAACCATCTCGGTGGCCGACCTGGCGCACAAGATGTCGGTCAAGGCCAGCGAAGTCATCAAGCAGTTGATGAAGCTCGGCCAGATGGTCACCATCAACCAGCAGCTGGACCAGGAGACGGCGATGATCGTCGTCGAGGAAATGGGCCACAAGGCGCTGGCCGCCAAGCTGGACGACCCGGAAGCCTTCACCGAAGAAGAAACCGCGCTGCACGACGCCGCCGAGCAACTGCCCCGCGCGCCTGTGGTCACCGTCATGGGTCACGTCGACCACGGCAAGACCTCGCTGCTGGACTACATCCGCCGGGCCCGTGTGGCCGCCGGTGAAGCCGGTGGGATTACGCAGCACATCGGCGCTTACCACGTCGAAACGCCGCGCGGCATGATCAC
>JANMZP010000003.1:0-1916 GCA_031383435.1 Betaproteobacteria bacterium
GCTGGCCAGGTGCTTGGACTGGTGGCCCTGGCTGCGCTGCACCAGCGCGTTCAGGTGGGCGACCAGTTCGGCGGCGTGCGGGTAGGCCACCGGCGCGCCGACGGCCGCGCGCAGCGCGGCTTCATCACCGTGGCGGTACCAAGACCAGATGGCCTCGGCATCGACCGGCACGCGGAAGATCACCGGCACGCGCCAGCCAATCTCGACCAGCGTCAGCGCGTGGCTGATCACGCGCGTCCACTGCCCGGCGTGGCGGGCGATGCCCAGGCGCTGCAGCACATTGCCGCGCTCGATCATCAGCGGCCGGCCTTCAGGCCCGGTGCCCACGGCGTCCAGATGCGCCAGTGCGCTGGCGATCAGCGAAGGCTCTATCCACCGGCTGGGCCGCGCGCCTGACACCGCCTTTTGAAGCAGGATGAAGCCCAGCTTGTCCAGGTGATCTTCGAAGCCGGGGCTGTTCTCTGCGATGTAGTCGGCCGGCTTGACCACCTGCGGCAGCACGTAGGCCGCCTGGCGCACGCGCCCCAGCTGCAGCTTGCTGATGTGCGGCGGCACGCGTTTGCCGTGGGCCGTGCGGGGCAGGTTGAAGTGTTCGGTGGGGGTGGTGGGGGCGGTGCTGGTGTTCAAAACAGTGTTCAAAGCAGGGTTCAAAAAGAGGCATCAAGGCGGGGAAACGTGGCCGCGAGGACGCTAACCACAAGGCTCCGATAATCGCTCATGAACGCCACTCCCCTCAATTCGGCCCCGGGCACGCCCGACGCCGACGCCGCCTCGGCCCTTTTCTCCAGCTTGTCACTGGCCCCGCACACGCTGCAGAACCTGGCCCGCCTGGGCTACACCAGCATGACGCCCATCCAGGCCGCCAGCCTGCCGCTGGCCCTGGCCGGGCATGACCTGATCGCCCAGGCCAAGACCGGCAGCGGCAAGACGGCGGCCTTCGCGCTGGCCTTGCTGGCCAACCTGAACGTGCGCCGTTTCGCGGTTCAAGCGCTCGTGCTGTGCCCCACGCGCGAACTGGCCGAACAGGTCACGCAGGAACTGCGCCGCCTGGCCGCCGCTGAAGACAACATCAAGGTGCTGACGCTGTGCGGCGGCACGCCCATCGCGCCGCAGGCCGTGAGCCTGGAACACGGCGCGCACATCGTCGTCGGCACCCCGGGCCGCCTGATGGACCACCTGGAACGCGGCAGCCTGAACCTGGACGCGCTGAACACCCTGGTGCTGGACGAGGCCGACCGCATGCTGGACATGGGCTTCTTCGACGACATCGCCACCGTCGCCAAGCAGTGCCCCAGGCAGCGTCAGACGCTGCTGTTTTCGGCCACCTACCCGGAAGGCATCACCAAGTTGGCCGCCGCCCTCATGCGCGAGCCCAAGGACGTGAAGCTGCTGTCGGCGCACACCAGCAGCAAGATCCGCCAGCGCTTTTATGAAGTGACCGAAGCGCAGCGCCTGCACGCCGTGGGCCTGCTGCTGGCGCATTACCGGCCGGTCAGCACGCTGGCTTTTTGCAACACCAAGCAGCAGTGCCGCGACCTGGTGGCGGTGCTGCAGGCCGAAGGCTATGCCGCGCTGGAACTGCACGGCGACCTGGAACAGCGCGACCGCGACCAGGTGCTGGTGCGCTTCGCCAACCGCAGCACCAGCGTGCTGGTGGCCACCGACATCGCGGCGCGCGGGCTGGACATCACGCAGCTGGAAGCGGTGATCAACGTGGACATCACGCCCGACGCCGACACCCACATCCACCGCATCGGCCGCACCGGCCGCGCCGATGAAGAAGGCTGGGCCTTCAGCCTGGCCAGCCTGGACGACATGGGCCCGGTGGGCCGCATAGAAAAGGCCGGCCACTTCGTCAGCGACTGGCAGCCGCTGTCCAGTCTGACCCCGGCCAGCAAAGAGCCGCTGCTGCCGCC
>JANMZP010000073.1:0-11414 GCA_031383435.1 Betaproteobacteria bacterium
TACGGCGGCCACCCACCACTGGTCCAGCACATAAGCCCGCCCGCCGGCGATCATGGCACCCCATTCGGGCATCGGCGGCTGCGCGCCCAGGCCCAGGAAGCCCAGGCCGGCGGCGGTGAGGATGATGCCGGCCATGTCCAGCGTGACGCGCACGATCACGCTGCTCAGGCACAGCGGCACGATGTGGCGCAGCACGATGCGCGCCGGGCTGGCCCCCAGCAGTTTCACGGCGTTGATGTAGTCGGCCTGGCGCAGCGTCAGGGTTTCGGCACGGGCGATGCGCGCGTACGGCGGCCAGCTGGTGATGGCAATCGCGATGACCGCGTTCTCGATGCCGGGCCCCAAGGCCGCCACGAAAGCCAGCGCCAGGATCAACCGCGGAAAGGCCAGGAAGATGTCGGTGATGCGCATCAGCACCGCATCGACCCAACCGCCCGCGTAGCCCGCGCAGGTGCCCACCAGCAGGCCGATGGGCGCGGCCATCACCGCCACCAGCGCCACCACGTACAGCGTGACGCGGCTGCCGTGTATCAGGCGGCTCAGGATGTCGCGGCCCTGGTCGTCGGTGCCGAACCAGTGCGGTGCCGGACCTGTGAATGACGGGGCCAGCAGCCTGTCGTTGCCCAGATCGCCCACCGTCGGCGCATAGGGCGCGATCCACGGGGCCAGTGCGGCAACCAGCACCAGCGCCACCACGATGAACAGACCCAGCATCGCCAGGCGGTTGCGCGCGAAGCTGCACCAGCCGCCGTACAGGCGGCCCAGCGCGGCCTGCTGGCGCGACTGTGGGCGGTCGGACAGCAGCCATTGCTGGAGGCCGGCGGGTTTGCTCATCGGGTGTGCATTTCAGAAAGCAGGGCCACGTTCATCGTGTGTCCCGGGTGCGCGGGTCCAGCAGGCGGTACAGCCCGTCGCTCAGCAGGTTCAGTGCAATGAACACCGTGCCCACCACCAGCGTGCCGCCCAGCACCGCGTTCATGTCGGCGTTCTGCAGGCTGTTGGTGATGTACAGACCCAGCCCCGGCCAGGCGAACACCGTCTCGGTCAGCACGCTGCCTTCCAGCAGACCGGCGTAGCTGAGCGCGATGACGGTGACCAGTGGCACCAGCGCATTGCGCAGCGCGTGGCGCCAGATGATGCGGGTCTCGCTCAGGCCCTTGGCACGCGCCGCCACGATGTATTCGGCGGCCAGTTCGTTGAGCATGAAGCTGCGCGTCATGCGGCTGATGTAGGCCAGCGAGAAGTAGCCCAGCAGACCGGCCGGCAGCGCCAGGTGGCTCAGCGCATTGCGCCAGGCGTCCCACTCGCCGGTGCTGAACCCATGCCGCGCGGCGTCCACCAGCATCAGGCCGGTGCTGCGTTCGAAGCTGTATTCGAAGGCCACGTCGATGCGCCCTGGCCCGGCTACCCAGCCCAGCTTGGCGTAGAACAACACCAGCGCCATCAGGCCGAGCCAGAAGATCGGCACCGAGTAACCCACCAGGCCCATCACGCGCACCGCGTGGTCGGCCCAGCCGCCACGCCGCACCGCTGCCCACACGCCCAGCGGCACGCCCAGGCCCACGCCGATCAGGATGCCGCAGGTGGCCAGTTCCAGGGTGGCCGGGAAGGTGTTCAGGATGTCGTCCAGCACCGGGTGCGTGGTCAGCACCGAGTGGCCGAAATCGCCGTGCAGCGCCTTGTTGACGTAGCGCACGAACTGCTGCGGCAGCGGCAGATTCAGGCCCAGCTCTTCGCGCACCTGCTGCAGCACGTGCTCGGGCGCGCGGTCGCCGGCAATGGCCAGCGCCGGGTCGACCGGGATGACGCGGCCGATGAAGAAGGTGACGGCCAGCAGGCCCAGCACGGTCAGCAAGATGGCCACCACGCCGCGTGCGGCTGTGGTCACACCGCGTGCGGCGGCTGCCGCGCCGCGCTGCCAGGTCGCGGTCAAAGTCTGCAGCCCGTCACTTCTTGCTGACCAGGTAGACGTAGGTGCTGTCCGACGTCGGGCCGATCTTCAGGCCGTCGACATTCGCGCGGAAAGCCGCCACCTCGGTCTGCTGGTACAGCATGACGAAGGGGCTGGTCTTGCGGAACTCGGCCTGCAGGGCCTGGTAGAGCTTGGCGCGCTTGGCACCGTCACGCTCCAGCGCGGCGGCGTCGGCCTGCCTGGTCAACTCGGGAATGGCCCAGGCATTGCGCCAGGCCAGCGGCTTGCTCTTGGCATCGTCGCCGTTATCGGGGTTGCGCGTGAAGGTGTCGGCGTTGGTGTGCGGGTCCCAGTAGTCGGCACCCCACTGGCCGATGTAGATGTCGTGGGTGCGCGCGCGGTATTTGGTCAGCGTCTGCTTGCCGTCGCCGGGCAGGATTTCCAGCTCGATGCCGGCCTGCTTCAAGGTCTGCTGGACGGCCTCGGTGATGCCTTGCACCGGCTGCACGCTGCGCATGTCCACCGTCACCTTGAAGCCATTCGGATAGCCCGCCTTGGCCAGCAGCGCCTTGGCCTTGGCCACGTCCAGCTTGTAGGGCTTGTCGGTCGCCGCACCCAGCAGGCCTTGCGGCAGGAAGTTCTGGTTGACCACGCCGATGTTCTTGATCAAGGTCTTGCCGATGGCGTCGTAATCGACCAGCCATTTGAAGGCTTCACGCACTTCGGGCTTGGCCAGGATGGGGTTCTTCTGGTTCAGGCCGAAGTAGTAGACCGTGCCCTTGGGCGTGGCCGTGGTCTTGACGTCCTTGTTGGCGGCCAGCGCGTCCAGGTCTTGCGGCGTCAGGTTGCGGGCGATGTCGATGTCGCCTTTTTCCAGCAGCAGGCGCTGCGTGGTCGATTCCTTCACGTGGCGGTAGATCACGCGGGCCGGTTTGCTCTTGCTGCCGCTGTAGTTGTCGTTGCGCTCCAGCGCGATGATTTCATTGGCTCGCCATTCGCGGATCTTCATCGGCCCGCTGCCGGCGTAGTTGGTCTTCAGCCAGGCCCAGCCGCTGTCGCCGTTGGCCTCCTTGGCCATCACCAGTTTCTTGTCCACCACCGAGGCCACGTTGGCCGTCAGGCAGTTGTAGACCAGCGTCGGTGCGTAGGCCTTGTCGGTTTCGATGACCAGCGTCAGCGGTCCGGTGGCCTTGATCTTGTCCTTGACGTTGTCCTTGCTGAAACCGAACTGCGTCAGGATGAAGGCCGGCTGCTTGTCCAGCAGCACCGCGCGCTGCAGCGACCAAGCCACGTCGTCGGCCGTCAGCGGATTGCCGCTGGCGAACTTCAGGCCGGGCTTCATCGTGAAGCTGTAGGTCTTGCCGTCGGCCGACACCGCCCAGCTGGCGGCCACGTCGGGCAGCAGCTTGCTGGGGTTGCTGACGTCGAAACGCAGCAGGCGGTCGTAGGCATTGCCCAGCAGTTCGCCGGTGCTGATCTCGAAGGATTCGGCCGGGTCCAGGCTGATGATGTCGTCGAAGGCCATGGCCAGGACGAGGGTGTCCTTGGGCGTGGCGGCGTGCAGCGCGGGCGCGGGGGCCAACAAAGCCGCAAAAGTGGCGAAGGCGGCGCAGGCCAGCACGGTACGGCGGGCCAGGGTGGGCAGGGGCATCGTCATCCTTGGTGCATCAACAGCCGCACAGGATAGCGGGCAACGCGGCCCACGCCGCGTGGATGGGGCGCTTAAGCTTCGCCGCCGAAGCGCTTGATCAGGTTGTCGATGTACTGCTCGACCAGCTTTTCGAATTCGCCGCGCACCACCGGCACCACCACCAGCTTCATCAGGCCGGGCAGCGGCACGTCCACCGTGCCGGCCACCTTGAATTCCAGCGCGGTGGACTTCTTGTTGTCGGTGATCTTCCAGCTGCCGCCGACCAGCGCATTGCCCTCGCCTTTCACCGGCGTCCAGACCACGCTGCCCTTGGCCTTGTTGCTGACGTATTTGCTGGCATACACGGTCTGGATGTTGACCTGCGCCGTACCGACTTTTTCCATCTCCCAGCGGTAGGCGTTGCCACCCAGGTCGACCAGCTTGTCCACCTTGGGGAAGAAACTGGCCGAGGTGGGGACATCGGACAGCACGTCGAAGACGTCCTTGAAGGCGGCCTTGACTTCGAATTCATAGCCCAGATCGATGTCGACAGTGATGGTCATGAAGGTCTCCTGGTGGTCCGGTGGAACAGGGTTTCAGGTGGCGTCCTGCCCCGACCAGGGCAGCATCAGCGTCAGGTTCAGCAGCTTTTCGAATTCCGGTTCGAAGCGGTCGATGATGTCCTGCGGCACCGGGCACAGGCCGGTGTCGGTGATCAAGCCGAATTGCACACCGCCGCCGTAACTGAGGATGGACACGCCCACCCCGATGTCGCCCGAGGCCGGCACCCAGAACATGTTCTGGCGCAAGGTGCTGCCGCAGAACTTCAGCGGCGTGGCGGGGCCTGGCACGTTGGTCATCACCGCCGTGGCCTTCTTCGCGAACAGGCCCAGCACGGCGTCCTGCACCGGCTTGATGAAGAGACCCGTGGCCGACAGCACCGCAAAGGCCAGCAGCGGCTGGTAGCTGCCTTTCAAGTCGTCCATGCGCTGGCGCACGGCGAACACGCGGTGTACCGGGTTGGCAATGCCGATGGGCAGCACCAGCGGTGCCAGGCCGAAGCGGTTGCCCAATTGCCAGGCCTTTTCCATCGGGCGCAAATTCACCGGCACCATGGCCCGAATCTGCTTGCCGGCGGGGTCTTGCCCCTTGCTGTGCAAGTAGCTGCCGATGGCCCCGGCCACGCAGGCCAGCAGCACGTCGTTGACCGTGCAGCCCAGGCCTTTGCCGATGGTCTTCACGGCGTCCAGCGACATCGGTTCCGACCAGGCCACCACCTTGTGGCCGGCCGGCTTGCCCTTCAGCAGGGTGGGCGAGTCGTCGGGCATCAGGCCCAAGGCGGCCACGTCGGCCATCACCTTCATGCCGGTGCGCGCCAGTTCCACCGAATTGGCCAGCGCGGCGGGGTTGGACAGCACGTCCATGGTCTTGGCCACGCCGCCACCGTACAGGCCGATGGCCTTGACGGTCAGGTCGGACAGCGGCTTCAAGACCGCGTCGGTCAACCAGTCGCTGTCCTCCGCGTCACCATGCCCTTCCTCGGGGCGGGACTTCCTGCGCCGCTTCGGCGGATCGGTGCCGCCGTCGGTGATGCTCATCATCACGCTGATCAGGGCAATGCCGTCGCCGATGCAGTGGTGCACGCGCGCCACCATCGCGCTGCCGCCTTCGTAGTCTTCAATCAGATGGAACTGCCACAGCGGCCGCGACGGGTCCAACGGCTGCATCGCCAGTTCGCCGCACAGGTGCTGCAAGGCATGGCGTTCGGTCTCACCGGGTTCGGCTTGCAGGGTGTGCGTCAGCACGTGGTGGGTGATGTCGAAATCGCTGGCTTCCACCCAGTGCGCGCCCAGGGCGTCGGCCACCGCCCGCTGGTGGAAGCGGTCGTACTTCAACAGCTTGTCCTGAATGCGCTCGCGCAGCGCGGCCAGCGTGATGGCCGGGGTCAGCAACCAGACGCCGACGATCATCATCAGGTTGACGTCGTTGTCCATGCGCAGCCACGCGGTGTCGACGCGCGACATGCGCTCGGCGGGGTGGGACATGGGCTGAAGCTCCTCGGGATAGCGCGCAAGCGGACGGCGCACGCTGCTGGCTAACATGCTATCCGCCACCCGGCGTGCCCAGCCCCGCTTGGACACCCCGACAAACCCCAGGAAAGCCCACCGCCATGTCCACGCTCCCCGCCGCCTTCGAAGCCGCCGTCGCCGACAGCAAGCAACTGCCCGAAAAGCCCGACAACATGACGCTGCTGCAGCTTTATGCCTTGTACAAGCAGGGCACAGCCGGCGATGTCGAAGGCAAGCGCCCGGGCTTCACCGACATGGTCGGCCGCGCCAAGTTCGACGCCTGGGCCGGCCTGAAGGGCAAGAGCACGGCCGAGGCCCAGCAGGAATATGTCGACCTGATCGAATCGCTGAAGTAAGGCGCGCCTTCCGGGCGCTTTTCGGCCGGTGGACGGCAGCGGCAGCGGCCTACAGTGGCGCGATGCCCGACATCCGCCGTGACCCCGAAGGCCGCTTGCTCAGCCTGCACCGCGAAGCCGCGCCCGGCGCGGAAGCATTCACCGCCGAGGACGCCGTCGGCGTGCGGGCCTTCCTGGGCACGCTGGGTGCCGACACCTTCAGCCAGCTCGACGCCGGTTTCGTGCGGGTGCTGGAAGACTTGATCGACGCGCTGATGGCCAAGCACGTGATCAACCTGACCGACCTGCCCGCCGAGGCCCAGAACAAGCTCTACGCCCGCCGCAGCCACCGTCACAGCACGGCGCTCAGCCGCTTGAACCTGCTGGGCGATGCCCCCGGCAACGAGGGCATCGCCTACGACGGCGTCGGCGCTACTTGACGGCCAGCGCCTTTTCCACCGCGGCGACGACTTCCTTGCTGTCCGGCGTGACCTTGCTGGGGTAGAAGGCCACGGCCTTGCCGTCACGGCCCACCAGGTACTTGCTGAAGTTCCAGCCCGGGCTCTTGCCGGTGGCCTGCGCCAATTGCGCAAACAACGGGTTGGCGTCCTTGCCCTTGACCACCGAGGTGCTGAACATCGGGAACTTCACGCCATAGGTGTTGAAGCACAAATCGGCAATCTTCTTGCTGTCAGTGCTTTCCTGGTTGAAGTCGTTCGACGGGAAACCCATCACCACCAGGCCCTGTGCGGCGTACTTGGCGTGCAGCGCTTCCAGGCCTTCGTACTGCGGCGTGTAGCCGCAATAGCTGGCGGTGTTCACCACCAGCAGCACCTTGCCGGCGTACTGGCACAGGCTCTGCGGCTTTTCGTCCTGCAGGCGCGGGAAGCTCTGGTTCAGCAGCGCCGGGCAGGCCGCCGCCGCAGCAGCGGCCACAGGCGCAACGGTCTGGGCCTGCAGCGGGGCGTGCAGCGCGCCCGTGAGCAGGGCCAAGGTCAGCAAGGGATACAGCTTCATGCGGGCGTCCGGGTCGGGTTCAGGAAGGGCTGATCTTGACAGACAGGCACTGCCGAATCGTGTCCAGGGTCATCGCGGTGGGCGCGTCCGGATCGGGCCGCGCCCAGGCCGCACCCGGGTAGCGGTCGCGCACGAAAAAAGCGCTGCGCGTGATGCTGCAGGCGATGCCCGCCGCCTGCGCCGCATACAGCGCGTTCTTGCGCAGGTGCAGTTCGCGCGCCAGCGCTTGCCGCTCGGCCAGGCCAGCCGACGCGTCGGGGCGCTGGGCCATGTCGTGCATCAGGCGGTCGTGGCCACCGGTCACGTGCAGCAGCGGGCCGTAGTAGTCGGCGCTCCAGCGCCAGGGCAGGCCCATCGCTTCGAAGGCCAGGTTGAAGGCCACCAGGTGGCCGCCGCGCTGGAAGCCCGTTGCGACCGGCTGCTGCCCGCAGACCTGCCAGACGGCCAGCGCATCGAGGGACTGCTGAACGAAAACCCGGTCAGGGACTGAGCGGCGTGTCGGCTGCGGCCAGGGCCTGGCGCGCCAGTTCTTCGTCACTCAGCGCGGGTGCGGCGTGCAGCGCGGCCAGCTCTTCCAGCATCTCGGGCGTGGCCTCGGCATTGCCCAGCACCAGGTCTTCGACATTGGCGTGCGGTGCCGCACGCTCTTCGTGGTCCACCGGCGAGGGGTGCACCCGGGCCGGCTCCAGCACCGGCAGGCGGGCCACTGCCAGTTCCAGTTGTTCGTCAATGATCTTGGCCAATTCGCCGGGCACCGAGTGGTCGTGGACTGAGGTCATGGCTGTCTCCAGGTTGCACGGATGTTCCGCCTTTTGACGGCGCTGCGCCAGCCGCGCGGCGTTCAGCCGACGGGCTTTTTGCGGCTGGCCTTTTTCGCGGTCACCGGCGTGGCACCTTGGCTCAGCAACGTGTCCAGGTTCTTGGTGATTTCGGCCTCGATGGTCTTGCTGAACGCACCCAGCAGGAAACCCAGCTTGGCCTGCAATTCGAAGTGGTCGGGGGCCACGATGAGCGTGCCGCTCACCCCCGTGCGCGTGAACTCGACGGTGTCGCTGGTTTCGCCTTCGATCACGCTGCAGTCCATGCCGAATTCGGTTTCGACCTGTTCGGCCCAGGCCCAGGCAATTTTGCGGGCTTTGGCCAAGCCCAGGGCGTGGTCGCGGTGGATGTGGATATCGGCCATGGCGGGTGCCTTTCGGTTTCGGTTATTGGCGTTCAGCGGGCTGCGGCCAGGCGCGCGCGGCGCTGGTCTTTGGGCAAGACGGACAGGGCCTGCACTTCGGCAAAAAAGCGCGTGAAGTCACGGCCCTGGTGTTCGAACAGGGCTTCGAATTCAGGCACCAGTTCGTTGTACGCGGCCAGCACGCCGAAGCTGGCATTGTTGGCTTTGGCGAACCAGTCGTCGTAGCCGGCGTAACCCTGCCAGGGCCCGGCCTTCAGCGCGGCGTGATCGTCGCGCAAGGCGGCCAGCACGGCGGCTTTGCGCTGGCCTTGCACCGCTGCTTCGGCCGGGCCTGCGTAGACCGCTTGCAGCAAGCCCCGGTAGCGCAGCGTCAGCGCGCGGAAGTCTTCGCGGCGAGCTTCGGCCAGTGCATAGGCCGCGCGCGCCTCGGGGCTGGCGTGCGCGGCCAGCCAGCGCCGGCTGCCGATGCGTTCCACCGCCACGGCAAAGCTTTCGTTGAAGGTGGTGTCATCGGCGGCGTAGGCCACCTGGTGGCTCAATTCGTGGAAGACCAGTTGCGCCAGCGCGCCTTCGGGCCAGCGAACGAAGGTATTCAGCAGCGGGTCGCCGCCGACCCAGTTGCTCCAGCCCAGTGTGCTGTAGGCCGGCACACCGTAAACGCTGACTTCGAAACCTTCGGCCTGCAATTGCACGGCCAAGCCTTCGGCCTCATGCCGGTTGAAGTAGCCGCGATAGCCCACGCAACCCATCACCGGAAAACACCAGGTCTTCAGCGTCAACGACAGCGCTGGCGCGGCCACCACATTCCAGACCACGGCTTCGCGTTGCAGGTCGGCATAGCGGCGGTAGCTGTTGTTGTCGGGCAGCTTCAATTCGCTGACCGCGAAGTCGCGCAGGCGCTGGCTGAGCTGCAGGCGCTCGCGCAGCGCCGGCGGTGTCGACGGGTCGGCCAGCGCATCGGCCACCGGCCGCGCGCGCTGCAGCAGCTCGAGGTGGCCGCCTGCGGCCTGCAGGTAATAGCCCACGCTGCTGCAGCCGCTGGTCAGGCACAGCGCCGCGCCGGCCAGCAGCACGCTGCCCATCAAACCGCGCGAGATGGCAGTGGCCATCAGGCCCAGCGTCCAGCGGCGGCCGGCCACTGCTTCAAGCCGCCGGCACCGCTGCTGTCACCGCTGCCGGCACGGCTGCTGGCACCGCTGCCGGCACCGCGGTTTGCGCTTCAGCTGGCACCTCGGCCTGCACCTCCACCAGGCAGTCGTAGAAGGTGGGCGCGCGGCCCATGTCGGTCAAACGCTGGTGGGTCAATTCATTGACGTTGGTGCCAGCCAAGCCGAACTTGCGCCACCACACGCCCAGGCCCACCACCACCCCCGGCCGCGCGCGGGCGGTCACGCGGGCCTTGCAGCGGTAACTGCCGCGGTCGTTGAACACGCGCAGCAGCGCGCCGTCGGCGATGCCGCGCGCGGCGGCGTCCAGCGGGTGCACTTCCAGCAGCGGCTCGCCTTCGCTGGTGCGCAGGCTGGCCACGTTGACGAAGGTGCTGTTGAGGAAGTTGCGAGCCGGCGGTGAAATCATCGCCAGCGGGTAGCGCGCAGCCAGTTCGGGGCTGGACTGCAGGCTCTCGTAATTCGGCACGTGGTCGGCCACACCCAGGCCCGGTGGATCGGCCTGCACCTTGCCGTTCGGGGTGTGGAAACCGCCGTCGGCAAAGGGTGCTTCGGCAATCCTCAATTTCGCCCAGCCGCGCGTTTCCAGCTCGGCCGCATCGGCGTGGGCGGGGTCGAAAGCGCCGCGCGCCAGGGTCTCGTCGCTGTCACTGAAACAGGCCTCGGTGTAGCCCAGCCGCTCGGCCAGCGCGCGAAAGATCGCGGCGTTCGACCGCGCCTGCCCCACCGGTGCCACCGCCGGCTTGTTCAGCATCGCGTAGGTGTGGCCGTAAGCCATGTGGGCGTCCCAATGTTCCAGCTGCGTGGTGGCCGGCAGCACGTAGTCGGCGTGGTCGGCAGTGTCGGTCAGGAAGTGCTCCAGCACCACCGTGAACAGGTCTTCGCGCGCGAAGCCGGCGGCCACCTTGGCGCTTTCGGGTGCCACCGCCACGGGGTTGCTGTTGTAGACCACCACGGCTTCGATCTGCGGGCCGAATTCGGGCGAAGACGCGCGCAACAAATCGTCGCCGATGGTGGACATGTTGATGGTGCGCGGCGCGCGCCGTTTGCCAGTCTCGTCCACCAGCAGATCGGGCCGCTGCAACCACGCGCCGCGTACCGCCGGCTTGAACCAACCCGAGGCCGACAGCAGCAGCCCGCCCGCGCGGTGCCGCCACGCGCCCACCAGGCAGGGCAGCAGGGCAATCAAACGCACCGCACTGCCGCCACCGCGCACACGCTGCATGCCGTAATTCAGGCGGATGGCGGCCGGCTTCGTGGTGCCGTATTCGCGCGCCAGTTCGCGCACTTCTTCAGCCGTGATGCCGCACACCGCCGCGGCGCGTTCGGCCGGCCATTGCAGCGCGCGTTCCCGCAGCGCGGGCCAGCCGTCGACATGGCGCGTCAGGTAGTCGTGGTCCAGGCTGCCCTGGGCGATCAGCTCGTTCATCAAACCCAGCGCCAGCGCGCCGTCGGTACCGGGCAGCAGGGCGATGTGCTGGTGGCATTTGTCGGCCGTGTCGGTGCGCCGCGGGTCGATGCAGATCAGCCGCGCGCCCTGGCGTTTGGCCTGCTGCGCGAAGGTCCAGAAATGCACGCTGCTGGTGATCGGGTTGCTGCCCCAGATCAGGATCAGTTTGCTCTGGGCAAAGTATTCGACATGCATGCCCAGCTTGCCGCCGTAAGTGGCGGCCAGCGCGTCACCGCCGGCGTTGCTGCAGATGGTGCGGTCCAACAAGCTGGCACCCAGCTTGTGGAAGAAGCGCGCGGCCATGCCGTCGCCCTGCACCAGGCCCATGGTGCCGGCGTAGCTGTAGGGCAGCACGGCTTCGGGGTTGCGCGCCGCGACGGCTTTCAGCTTCGCGGCGATGGCGTCCAGCGCTTCGTCCCAGCCCACAGCCTCGAAGCGGCCTTCGCCTTTTGGGCCCACGCGCTTCAGCGGCGTCAGCACGCGTTCCGGGCTGTAGGTGCGTTCGGGGTAGCGGCTGACCTTGGTGCACAGCGCGCCGTGCGTGGGCGGGTGGTCGGGGTCGCCGGCCACGCGGGTGACGCGGCCGTCTTCCACCGTGATGCGCAGCGCGCAGGTGTCGGGGCAGTCGTGCGGGCAGGTGCCGCGCACGGTG
>JANMZP010000006.1:0-12011 GCA_031383435.1 Betaproteobacteria bacterium
CCCCCTGCCTGTTGGCCAGCCTCGGGGCCGAGGAACTGCGGATCGGTGGTGTCGTTGATGGGGTGGTTGGACTGTGCGTTCATGCTGGTGGCCTCGTGTGGTGGTTGAAATCTGCCCGTCGGTTTCGCCTCGACGCATGAACAGCGGAAGCCAGACAGGACACAAGGGCACGGCCACAAGCCGCAGCTCGAAGCGGAGCAACGCGCAGAGCAGAGACCGGGTGAGGACCGTGGGCGCCAGCCTCCACCCTTGGGGCCTGACTGGATGCCGCTATGCGTCGGAAAGAGGCGAACCGACAGGCAGATCAGCCACCCCGAGCAACCGAACGCTCAGGCCGGTTTGCCACCCCATTTACGACACGCGTGAAGCGTCTCCGCTGAGCTATCCATCGCCGCGCCGCGGCGCACTTCAATCCAGGGTCCTGCAGGTCGCCGCTGACAGATGCTCCGGACATGCGGCACTCTGTGAAGCGCGGTCTGCGATGTGCTGAACTGTGGTGAGGGCGGCGCTCGCCCCATAACACACCCGGGCAGGTGTCCTGCCGGCCCGCCGCTTCGGTATGCTGGTGAGGCCTCGTCGACGTGGGTTCCACGCTTTACAGCCACGGTCGACGTCCACTGGGTCCAAAGTAGTAAGGTGAGCGTTCATGACTTGTCCCGAGTCGTCTCGCCCGGCCGCACTCAAGGCGATCTCCGCACTACCCGGCTACCCGGCCTCAGCACAGAAGGCTTGACAGCACATCGCTTTGACCCACGGACACCAATGAAACGAAGAGTGATGCTTGGCGCGACGGCCCTCGCCGTCCTGCCGGCCATTGGCGCAGTTCCCCTGGCCCGCCCCAAGCCGCTGCTCACGGTGAGCGGACGTATAGGGCGCGTCAACAACGAAGCCACAGACACCTACGAGTTCACCGAAGAGGAGTTTCTCAAGCTCGGTGCGACCAGCATCACGACCGGCACCCCGTGGACACCGACCTCGCTCTTCGTCGGACCCTTGCTGCTTGATGTCATGCGGGCGGCCGGCGTTACCTCGGGTACCCTGATCTTCAAGGCCTTGGACGACTACTCTGCCCCGATACCCTGGGAGGACCTTGTACGCTACGGCGTGATCCTGGCGCACAGTCAGGACGGGCAACGCCTGAGCAACAAGCGCTGGGGTCCCCTGTGGACCATCTATCCCCGCGACCAGAATCTGGCCGAGCTCAAGGGGCCCATCGCGGAATCGAGGTTCATCTGGCAAGTCGACAGGATCGAAGCGAGCAGTTGAGTCAAGGGGCAGAGCGCCGCGACCCGGCGCAGCTCTCCGTCAAACCGCAGCCAAGCGGCCGCCGCTCGGGGGACGCACCTTCTTCCAACCGGTTAAGCGGCTGGCCGCTGCTGGTGCTGGTGCTGCTGTCCTTGGTGGCCTTCACGACAGCGCTGGTAAGCCAGCAGCTGACGGTCTCCAGGGCGGCTGATGCCGTGCCCAACGAAGGTTTCTATTGGTCGGTGGCCCAGTACCAAATAGCCCACCACCGGCTGAAGCAGGAACTGCGTGCCATCGCTGCCGGGGAACCTGCGGATGTGCCGGAGGTGACCCGCCGCACGGCGGTGCTCGCGTCGAGGGCGAGCATCCTGACCGAGCCCTCCGAAGTCAAGAGCCGCCTGAACGCCGTGCCAGGCTATCTGGATGCCACACACCGCATTGCCGAGCTGCAAAGCCGTGTTGGCCCAATCCTCGAGAAGGGCGTCTTGACCCGGGCTGAAGCTATCCAAGTCCTGGCGCTGTTTCAAGGGGCGGGTGATGACGAACTGCTGAGCCGACTTGCGAGCGACGTGCGCATGGCTCAGAACAACGCCTCGGAGGCCATGGCTCAAAGCGTGTCCCGGCGCATTGCGTGGCTCTGGGCTGGCTTTGTGCTTTGTTGGGGCATTTTGGCACTGTGGCTTCTCTCGGCGAGCCGGTCCCGGCAACGGTATCGAGCAGCCGCCCACGATCGCCAGCGGGCGGTCGAGGCGATGGAGCAGGGCATCGTGGCCCAGCGACGGTTTCTAAGCATAGTGAACCACGAAGTTCGCTCGCCGCTGCAGAGCATCGTCGCCTCGGCGGAGTTTCTCGCCATGAAGGACAACAGGCCGGACAGCGCCGGCGCGATCCGGCGCATCAGGCATGCCGTGACCGTCCTGCAGGGACAGCTGCGCGACCTGCTCACCATCGCGCGCGGTCACGCAGCGCAGTTGCCCACACAGGTCGAGACCTTCGAGCTCGGCGAGCTGGTTCAAGATGTCTGCGCCGGACTGGAAGAAGCAGCCATTGCCAAGGGACTCGCGTTTCAGATTGAGTTTCCGCCGTCGCCAGTGACAGTCAGCGCCGATCCCATCCGCATTGCGCAGGTTTTGCGAAACCTCGTCGAGAACTCCGTGCGCTACACCAGCGCGGGCCGTATTCGAGTTCGCGTTGAACCCTTCGTGAGCCAGACAAATCCTTTTGCCAATGCAGCGATGACGCCAGCAACCTCTCGCGCGGGCGCAGCTAACCCATATTCATCGGACAGCGCGGTCCGCTTTGTCGTTCATGACACCGGGCCAGGTCTGCCTCCTGCTGCGCTGGACCGCCTGAGAAGCCCAAATGCGCCGTTCGCGTCGAGTGACGACGGCACCGGGATCGGCCTCTTCGTGATCCGGGACGTTCTGCAGCAGCTGGGCGGTCGCCTTGATGTGCGATCCCGCGATACCGCGGACCCTGAAGGGCGGGGCACAACTTTCACCGTGAGCATCCCGGCGAAGCAGGTGCAGCGCATTTCGCAGGGAGATGACCTTTTCGAGGGCAGCGAAGCGCTCAGTGTCTTGGTCGTGGATGACCTGTCCGATGTGCGCGAGTCTCTCGTCGAAGTCACACGTCGGCTGGGCCACTCTTGCCATGCGGTTGGGTCTGCAGCTGAGGCCCGTCCTCTGCTCGCCAGCATGCACTTCGACGTGGCGCTGATCGATCTGGAGATGCCAGAGACAGATGGTCTGGCACTGGCCACGGAAATCCGCGAAAGCGGCGGGCCGAATACCTCTGCGATGCTGATCCTCATCAGCGCCGCAGAGAACCAGGCCACTGGACAGGGATGGCCCTTCGACGGCTTTCTCCAGAAGCCGATTGATGGTCAGGCGCTAGCCAAACTCATCGGTGAGTGCTGTGAGCCGCAGTCAGCTTGAGGCCAGGACCAGGGGCAGCTTTCCTTGAAGTTGGCTACCTGCACTCGGCCATAAGCAGTCGGACAAGTCTTTGCCAGAAACCTGTCACCGGGCAAAGCACGGATCCGCTCGGGACGCATCCATTGCGTTCATCCAGCAAGCTGTTCACCTGGCCGAGGTCGGCGCTTGGGTTGTCCTTGAACCGAAGCGGCACGCGCGTTTCATTTCTGCCTTTCGCCCAGCGCTCGGAGCCACGGCGACAATGGAGCCCTATGCCTTTAGGTGACGGAATCAATGACCCGCCTTGACTCGACTGCATCACGCGCCAGTCGCAAGCTCTCGGCACCTGTTGTCATGTTCGCGGCAGTGAGCTTGTTGAACGAGGTGTCGGCCCAGATGGTCGCGCCGCTCATTCCCATACTATTGGCGTCGGTGCTCGCCGCCGGCCCGATGGCCATCGGTGCAGTCGAGGGCATCGCCGATTCGGCCGCCGCGTTCCTCAAACTCTGGTCGGGACGCCATGCCGATGTGCGCCCGCAGCGACGCAAGGCGATGGTGTTCATCGGTTACGGCCTGGCGTTGGCTTCACGCCCGCTGATCGGCTTGGCGGGCCACTGGGCCGCGATCGTTGCGCTGCGCGCTGCAGACCGTGTTGGCAAGGGCCTGCGCGGCGCGCCGCGCGATGCCATCCTCGCCGACGCGACGCCAAGTGATATGCAGGGCCAGGCCTATGGTCTGAACCGCGGCATGGACTATGCCGGCGCCGTACTCGGCTCGCTGATCGCGGCCGCTGCGCTGGCATGGTGGGGCGCCAGCATCTCACAGGTCGTACTGCTGTCGGCTGTGCCGGGAATTGCCGTGCTGGGGCTGCTGGCCCTGATGCCGAACCCGGCCACGGCCGAGCAGATCGACGCTGCCGGGCGCGCTGACCGTCCACCGCTGCGCTGGTCGCTGTTGTCGCCCGCGTTGCGCGCGTATTTGAAGGTGCTCGCCCTGTTTTGCCTGGCCAAGGCGTCGGAAGCCTTCATCATGCTACGGGGTCATGAGCTGGGCATGCCCGTTGTGACACTGCTGCTGCTGTGGGCCTGGCTGGCAGCGTTGCAGTCCATCACTGCGCTGTCAGGCGCGCGGGCGACGGACCGCCTGTCCAAGCGCAGCCTCACGTTGATGAACTGGCTCAGCCTCGCCATCGGCTATGGCGCGCTCGCCTTCGCGTCGACCGCCATGGGCCTTTGGATCGCCGTGTCGGTCTACGGCATCCTCAGCGGCATCAGCGAAGGGGTCGAGCGCTCGCTGGTCAGCGAATTGGCCGACTCATCGAGCAAGGGCACGGCCTTCGGGTGGTACCACATGGTCAGCGGCCTGGCCGCCATTCCGGCTGGCCTGTTATTTGGATGGGTCTGGCAGGGAATCGGCCCTGCCGGCGCTTTCGGCATGACGGCCTTGATCGCGCTGGTCAGTGCCTGCTGGTTGAAAGTGACCTTGCCTGCCGCAGCGCGGCCGGCGCTACGTGGCTGAAGGAACGATAGATGCGCGTGCTCGTCATCGAGGACAACCCCGACATCGTCGCCAACCTCTACGACTACCTGGAGCCGCTAGGCTATGCGCTCGATTGTGAACACCGGGGCGACGCCGGCCTGGCCGCCGCCGCGCGCGGTTCGCACGACGCCATCGTTCTCGACCTGATGCTCCCGGGCCTCGACGGATTGGAGCTGTGCCGACAGCTGCGCCGCGAACTGCGGCGAAAGACCCCGGTGTTGATGCTGACCGCGCGCGACACGATCCACGACAAGGTCAACGGCTTCGACAGCGGCGCGGATGATTACCTGGTCAAGCCCTTCTCGATGGCGGAACTAGACGTTCGGCTGCGCGCACTGGTGCGCCGTGCGCGCGACGCACAGGCCGATCCGCTCATGCGGGTAGGCGAACTGACCCTGCACACCACGACGATGATGGTGAGCCGCGAGCGCCGTCCCTTGAACCTGACGCCGACCGGTTTCAAGCTGCTGGCCCGGCTGATGCGCCATGCCCCAGACCTTGTCACGCGGCAGGCGTTGGAGTTCGAGATCTGGGGCGAGAACCCTCCTGACAGTGACGCCTTGCGAACCCATTTGCACACCCTGCGGCAGGCCATCGACAAGCCCTTCGCCGCGCCGATGCTTCGCACGGTGCAAGGCTTCGGTTACCGGCTCGTCGATCCAGCCGCGGGCGACGCAGATGCGCCTTGAGACTTCCCTGCGCGGCCGTATTGTTGCGGCCTATGTCGGGCTTTCGCTTGCGGTGTGTGGGTTCTTCGCGCTGGTGGCCTGGTTCGCGGTTGTAGAAGCCGAAAAAGTTGTGGTGAAGCGACGGCTGGAGTCGCTGGCCGAGTGGCAGTTCAGACGTACAGACGCGACGATCGACCTGCCGCGAGGTCTGACGTTCTTCTCGGGCGCGGCGATTCCCGCCGACCTGGCTGCGCGCGGAACAGGCTTCCACGAAGTCAAGGACGGATCGCGCAACGGGTACGTGTTGCTGGGAAAGCGCAACGACGGCACACCCTACGCCGTTGTCGATGGCATTGGAGACCTGGAGCGCATCGAACGCGAAGTGTTCTTGAGCATGGCAAGCGCCGTACTGCTGTCTGCGCTGCTGGCGGCCCTGCTGGGGCGCATCACGGCAGGGCGTGTGATCCGGCCCGTCACCGAACTGGCCGACGCGGTGCAGCGCGACACCTTGCGCGCCGGCTCGCCCGCCCTGATGCAACGCGACGAAATCGGCGTGCTTGCGCGTGCGTTCGCTGCCCATTCCGCAGAGCAGCTGGGCTTCCTGGAACGTGAACGGCTGTTCACGGGTGACGTAAGCCACGAGTTACGCACGCCCCTTACCGTGATTCTCGGGGCGGCCGAGGTGCTGGCCGTGGGCCTGAAGGCCAGGCCGGATCTGCTCGCGCCCGTTGAACGTATCCAACGCACATCGACGGAAACCGCAGCCCGGGTCGCGGCGCTGCTGCTTTTGTCGCGCGCGCCTGACCGCATCGACGCCCCTCGCCTGGCACTCCGGCCGCTTCTTGATCAAGAGGTGCAACACTGCAGGCCGTTGTTGGCCTGCAAGCCGGTCACGCTGCGGATCGACGCGCCCGAGGAGGTCTGGGTCCTGGGCCGCAGTGAGCTGATCGGTATGGTGGTCGGCAACGTGCTTCGCAACGCTTGCCAGTACACCGACGAAGGCGAGATCGTCGTTCGCCTGCGCGCTGGCTCGATCGTCGTCGACGACACCGGGCCGGGCATACCGCAGGCCGTGCGCGGACACGTCTTCGAACGGTTCGTGCGCGGTGCCGATACCGACAGCCAGGGCGCAGGCTTGGGGCTGGCGATTGCCACGCGCATCGTCGAGCACCTGGGTTGGGAAATCGAGTTCGATGACCTCGACGGTCGCGGCAGCCGCTTCGTTATGCGGTTTCCAGGCTGAGACAAGGCTCAACTTCACGCCGCCTTAACGCCCCAGCCGCTACTGTCTTCCATGGCAGTTGCCTAGGACGGGTGGCATGGCTTTCAGACGGTACACACTCATCGGTGGGGCAGCAACAGCAGTGCACTACGCGGCGCTGTTTATCCTTGTCGAGGTCGCGGGCTTGTCAGCAGGATGGGCTGCTGCGATCGGGGCGGCGGCGGGCGCTTTCGTGGCATATCTCGGTAACCGGCGATTCACCTTCACCGGCTCGCGAGCGCGGCACCGTCGGGCACTCCCGCGCTTTCTTGCGGTCGCCACGCTCGGCGCAGGCGTGAGCGGCTTCGTGGTTTGGCTGGGCAGCGCAGAGCTCGGGGTGCACTACCTCCTCGCACAGGTGCTTGCGACAGTTGTGGTGCTCGTGACGACCTACCGCCTCAACCGTGCATGGAGCTTCGCGTGAACAGCTCCGCCTTGCGCCTTTTACCGGATGCGCCCTGCACGCTCAGCGTTGTCGTGCCGCTTTACAACGAAGAGGCGGTGCTGCCGCTGCTGCACCGCCGCCTGCTCGCTGCGCTTTCTGCCGTCACGGGCGGCATCGAGATCATTTACGTCGACGACGGCAGCACCGACCGCACCGGCCAGATGCTCCAGCAGCTACGGTTGAGCTGCACTTCTGTCAGCGTGGTGCGCTTCAGCCGCAACTTCGGCAAGGAGCAGGCTCTGACCGCAGGCCTACAAATGGCGCGCGGTGACGCGGTGGTGCTGATAGACGCCGACTTGCAGCACCCGCCGGAAATGATTCCTGCGATGGTGGCGGCCTGGCGTGAGGGTGCCGACGTCGTCAACATGCGCCGACGTGACCGCAACGAAGAGTCGTGGCTGCGGCGCAGTTCGGCGCGGATGTTCTACCGCTTGATCAACGGGTTGAGCGACACACCAATCCCGCAAGACATCGGCGACTTTCGCCTTTTCAGCCGTCGCGCGGTAGACGCCTTGAATCAGCTGCCCGAGCGCAATCGCTTCATGAAGGGCCTTTTTGCCTGGATCGGCTTTCGGCAGACGACGCTCGATTTCGACTGTGAAGAACGAGCGGCCGGCCAGAGCAAGTGGCGCTGGCGGCAGCTGCTGCACTTTGCCATCGAGGGCGTCACCGCCTTCTCGGTGCGGCCGCTGAAGCTTGCCTCATACGCCGGGTTGACGAGTGCGCTGATTGCTTTCGGCTACGCGCTGTATTTCCTGGTCAAGACGGTTGTCTTTGGCGACTCCGTGGCGGGCTTTCCGACGCTGATCGTCGTGGTGCTGATGCTGGGCGGGCTGCAATTGCTCGCGATCGGTGTTCTCGGGGAGTATCTGGGTCGCCTGTGCCTGGAGAGCAAACGCCGGCCTCTGTACATCGTCGAGGACTACCTTCCGGCCAGGGAACAACAAGGCGTGATGGGGGCCGGCCGATGACAGGACCCCCGCTCAGCGAGCGGGGCAAACGCGCTCAGCTGCTGATCCTTCTGCTGCTTGCTGCTCTGCTGTTGGTGCGCCTGACGGCAATGGCATGGGTGCCGTTGATGGACGCCACGGAGTCCCGCTACGCCGAGATCGGGCGCAAGATGGCTGAACTCAGCGACGGGGTGACGCCCTGGTTCGAGTACGGCGTGCCGTTCTGGGGCAAGCCACCGCTGTCTTTCTGGCTGACGGCAGCAAGCTTCAAACTGCTCGGGGTGACGGCGTTCGCCGCTCGGCTGCCACACCTGTTGTGTGCGCTGATGACCGCTGCGCTCGCCTGGCAGCTCGGTCGGGGACGCTCGCAGCGCCAGGGGTTTCTGGCCCTGACGCTGCTGGCGGGCTCACTGGTCTTTTTCATTGGCGGCGCCGGGGTGATGACAGATCCTGCCCTCGTACTCGGCACCACGCTCGCCATGCACGGGTTCTGGCTGGCGTTGCACCATCCCACCGAGACAGGGCGACGGATGCACGGCTGGCTGCTTTTCGTGGGCTTAGCCATCGGGTTGCTCGCCAAGGGCCCGGTAGCCGGAGTTTTCGTAGCGGTGCCGCTGCTGCTGTGGACGGTGCTTTGTCGTCGCACGGGCGCCGTCTGGCGCGGCATTCCCTGGCTCTGCGGAGCAGCGCTGACAACCCTGTTGGTGGCGCCCTGGTATCTGCTGGCAGAGCAGCGAACGCCGGGGTTCCTGCGCTACTTTCTGCTAGGCGAGCATTGGCAGCGCTTCGTGACCCCCGGCTGGGCCGGCGACCTGTATGGGCATGCGCATCGCGTCGCGCCGGGCAGCATCTGGCTTTATGCGCTGGGCGCGACCCTGCCATGGCTGCTGCTCTTGCCCGTGGCCTTGAAGAGTCCGCCGCCTCAGCATGCGGACAGCGATGCAGAAAACACGGCGTGGCAGCGCTACCTGCTGCTGTGGGCGCTGTGGCCGCTGATCTTCTTCACGGCTGCGCGCAACATCATTTGGCCCTACGTGTTGCCATCATTGCCTGCTTTGGCATTGCTTGCTACAGCTTGGCTGAGTCGGCGCGCAACGCCGTCTCGCACCGATGGCTGGATTGCCGCCGGCCTGGCCTTCACCCTGCTTGCGAGCACCGCCCTGCTGACGGTGGGCTTGCGCTCAGGGCAGTTCGACCGCGCCACAGCGCGCCCCGTTGTGCGCGCCTACGAGTCATTGCGTGCGCCGGGTGAACCGCTGGCCTTTGTGGGGAACCGGCCGTACTCCGCCATGTTCTACACGCAGGGTCAGACGGCATTGGTTGCAGATGCACCCGCGCTGCTGCGCTGGCTGAACAATCGCCGCGGCTTCGTGGCCGTCGAATCGGCGGCCGTCAAGGAGTCGCTGCTGCTCGCCGCTTCGCCTTCGGGCGCGCAGATGCTGCGTGTCGGAAAGTTCGGAGCGTACGAATTGCTGCAGGTGACACCGGGCAGCAGGCCGCCATGATGGACGCGAGCCCTGCCGCGCCATCCATCCGAATCGGGGTGTGCATCGACGATGTCGGACTGCACCCCGGGGTGACCGAAGCGGCGCTGACGTTGAGTCAAGCGGGTCGGGTCTCCGCGCTCAGCTGCATGAGCGAGGCGCCGTCCTGGCGCGAAGCGGCGGCCACATTGATTCCAACGCTGCGCGGCAAGGTGGATTTTGGACTGCACCTGACCTTCACCGAACCCTGGTCGTGCAGCGGAATCAAGCGCCCCTTGGGCGCGCTGGTCGCCGCGGCCTACGCAGGCGCACTCGACCGTACGGTCGTTTGCGCCGACGTGCGCCGACAGGTCGATGCCTTCGAAGATGCTGTCGGCGACGCGCCTGACTTCGTGGACGGGCACCAGCACGTGCATCAGTTGCCGGTGATCCGCAGCGTGCTCATCGACGAGTTGAGGACGCGCTACGCCCGCCGCAAGCCTTGGATCCGTCACACGGGCGCGCCGCACCGCGCAAGACGGTGGGCGCTTCCAAGCCGCGACGAACTGAAGGAACGCGTCATCGCGGCACTGGGCGCGCGCCCGCTGCAATCGCTGGCGCGCGATGGCGGCTTCAAGCAGAACGTCCATCTGCTCGGTGTCTACGGTTTCAACGGCTCGGCCGGCGACTATCTGGCCCGCTTGGGGCGGTGGTCTGCCCAAGCGGCCGATGGTGATCTGCTGATGTGCCATCCCGCAGCTCACTACCCTCATGCGGACGATCCAATCGCGGCGGCGCGTGCGGTCGAGTATCGGGTGATGTGTGACCAGCGCATCGATTTGATGTTGGCCGAGAGGCGCGTCAGCGTGACCAGGCTTTGCCGGGATGGCGCGGCCAACTTGTACTCAGGAGTGATTTAATGTTCACCGCCGTCCCCCTGTCGCGCAGCGTCGCGGCAATCGCGATGCGCAGCTTGCTGCTTGCACTGGTGCTGGTGCTGGTCCTGGCCGGGTCGGGCCCGGTGCGCGCCCAGGAGCCCGTGCTGCCTTTGCCTTCATTTGCCGAGCTCGAAGCGGCGGGTGCGAAGGTCGGCGAGATTCGCATTCGCAACCAGAACATCTTCGACACCGACGACCCAAAGGAAGACAAGCTGCTGTTTCGCTGGGCGAACGCGCTGCACATCCAAACCCGTGTGGGCGTGATCGAACGCGCGCTGCTCTTTAACCGCGGCGAGCCGCTGTCGGTGCGTCTGATCGACGAGACCGAACGCGTGCTGCGCAGCAATCGCTATCTCTACGACGTGCGCATCCGCCCGGTAGCCTACCGCGACGGCTTGGTCGACATCGAAGTGGCCACGCGTGATTCCTGGACGTTGGACCCCGGCATCAGCGCCGGCCGCGCAGGAGGGGCCAATTCGAGCTCCCTCACGCTCAGGGAATACAACCTGCTGGGCACCGGCATCGCAGTGAGCTACGGCCGCTCCAACACCGTCGACCGATCCAGCAACGAGTTTCAGATCTCCAACGATCGCGCCTTCGGTGGCTGGACTTCGCTCAGCTACAGCCTGGCAAAGAACAGCGATGGTCAGCGCCAGGCCATCAAGATCGCGCAACCCTTTTACGCGCTCGACACTCCTTGGGCGGCTGGATTCACGGCTTCCAGAGACGACCGCATCGATGCCATTTACAACGCCGGCAGCGTGGCGAGCCAGTATCGCCACCGGCAGAACCAGGCCGAAGTCTTCGGCGGCTGGTCCGAAGGCCTGGTCGATGGCTGGGTACGGCGCTACTCTATTGGCATCAACCAGCAGGATGATGCCTACGCGCTGGAGCCAGCCCTGCGAGCGCCCGCCCAGCTGCCGCGGGACGAGAAGCTGGTGGCACCGTTCGTACGCTTCGAACTGATCGAAGACCGCTTCGAGAAATCGCGCAACCGCAACCAGATCGAACGGCCAGAATTCTTCGCACTCGGGCTGGCCTCGACGGTGCAGTTGGGCCGCGCCACCACCGGCTTGGGTTCGACCCGCGATGCTTGGCTTTACGCTGCTTCGGTCAGTCGCGGCTTCGAACCGCTGCCGGATCACACGCTGACTGCCTCTGCCGCGATTTCAGGCCAGTACGCCGACGGCCAGGTGCGGCGCCAGCGTCTCGGCGGCCAGGCCCAGTATTACCTTCGACAGAACAAGCAGTGGTTGTTCTACGCAGCAGCCTCCGGCGACACGCTGACAAACCCCGACCCGTCAGACGCATTGCTGCTGGGTGGCGACAACGGCCTGCGCGGCTACCCGCTGCGCTACCAGAGTGGGAACCGGCGTGCTTTGTTCACGCTGGAGGAACGGCTCTACACGGACCAGTACTGGTACCGGTTGCTGCGGGTCGGCGGCGCCGCCTTTGTGGACGTGGGCCGCGCATGGGGCGGGAGCAACGTGAACACCCTCGACCCAGGATGGCTGGGCAACCTGGGGTTCGGCCTGCGCTTCTTCAGCGTGCGCTCGTCGTTCAGCAACGTCTTGCACGTCGATGTG
>JANMZP010000014.1:0-20525 GCA_031383435.1 Betaproteobacteria bacterium
CATCACCTCGCCCAGCACGTCCAGCGGCACCGAACCGGTGGTCAGCAGCACGTCGTGGAAGGCCTTGACGTCGAATTTCGCACCCATGGTTCTCTTCGTTTCTTCGCGCAGTTGCAGCAGGCGCAACATGCCGATCATGTAGGCGCAGGCCTGGCCCGGGTTGGACACGTAGCGCTCGACTTCCTGCGCGCCGATGCCGAAGGCGATGGCCTGTTCGCGCGTCCAGCGCTTGGCGTGCAGGCCGGTGTCCACAACCAGGCGGCGGGCGCGGAACAGCTGGCTGTCCAGCGCGCCGAGCAGGCCCACCGCGTCGCCGTCGTACCAGCCGTTGTCGATGGCCAGGCGTTCGGCGTACAGGCCCCAGCCTTCGCTGTGCGCGCTGCCGCCACCGAAGACGCGGCGCTGGCGCCAGCGCGGCAGGCTCGTCTGTTCCTGCTGGATGGCCAATTGGTAGTGGTGGCCGGGAATCGCCTCGTGCACGGCCAGGCTGCGCATGTTGGCGATGTTGAAAACCGGGCCCGGCAGCGGTGCCCAGAACACGCCCGGGCGGCTGCCGTCGGGGGCTGGCGTGCTGTAGTGGGCGGCGGCGGTTTTCTCGGTCAGCGCGGGTTCGCGGCGCACTTCCACCGGGGCCTTGGGCAGCAGGTTGAAGAAGGCCTGGCTGCGCCGCGTGTTGTCGCGCACGTACGCGGTGTGCTTGGCAATCAGGCCGGGCCGCGGGTCGGGCTCGGCCGGCGGCTGCAGGCTGGCGTTCAGCGCCGTCATGCGCTGCAGCACGGTGCCGTCTTTGCGGCCCAGCGTCTGCAGCACGGTGTCCATCTCGCCTTCGATGCGCGCCACTTCGCGCAGGCCGATGGCGTGGATCTCGTCGGCGCTCAGCGTCGTCGTCGTGTACAGCGCCAGCGCCTGCGCGTAGGCCGCCGCGCCGTTCGGGAACCGCCACAGGCCGGCGTCGGCGGTGGTCTTGGGTTCGATCTCGGCCAGGAAGGCATCAACGCGCTGCCAGGCCGGGCGGATGCGCGTGGCGACGAGTTGCGTGGCCTCGGCGATCTGCCGCTGGCGCGTGTCGGCCGGCAGGCCTTCGATTTTTTCGCTGCGCCGCGTCAGCGCCAGCACAAACAGGTTCTGCTCGGCCGGCGGCTGCAGGAAGGCCTGCACCTGGGTGCGCGAACGGTCCAGGACGAAGCGCGGCGGGACAGAGCCCTTGGCGGCGGCGGCCCGCGCGCGCGCAATGGCCTCGTCCATGCGCTGATCGACCTGCTCCAGCCGCGCCATGTAGGCGGCGGCGTCGTCGGGCGTGCGCATGGGGTGCGCTTCGCTCATGAAAGTGACCAGGCTGACCTGCGGGCCGCCGAGCTGGCTGAAGACGAAGCCCAGTTCTTCATAGGGCTCGTTGGCCAGCGTGCGTTCCAGCGACCAGCGCAGCGTGGCGGCTTCGGTGCGCTGGGTGGACGACAAGCCACCGGCTTCGTACACCACCAGCCGGGCCAGGCCGGCGCGCGCCAGGTCGCGCGACTTGACTCGGCGGTCGGGCGTTTGCGGCGTCAACTGGCGTTCGAAGGCGGCCTGCTCGGCACCGCTGAAATACTGGCTGAAGGTGACGCGTTCGGCCGACAGGCGCATCCAGTCGGCAGCGAAGCTTTCGGCCCACGCGTCGAAGGTGGCGGTGGTGCCGGCGGGCGCGGCTGAGACCTTGGCGGGCTGCGCGCAGCCCGCTTGCAGGCCCAATGCGCCAGCGGCGGCCAGGGCCAGTGCGTGGCGGCGGTTGAGGGCGATGGCGTTCGGCAAGGTGGTGTTGGGCATGGTGCCAAACAGTCTATGCGAGGGCCCCACGCCCGGCCCGCGCTCAGGGTGTCGGCACCGCCAGTGCAGTGGCCTGCACCCGCGTTTTCAGCGCGCCGCACAGGCGCACGCGTTCCACCGCCTGCGCCAGCGCGCGCGGCCCGCCTTCCAGCGGCTTCAGGCGTTCGGCGAACAGGGCTTGCACGGCGTCGGCCTCGGCCGCGCTGCACAAGCCTTCGCTGTAGGTGGCGACGAAGCCGGCACCGCCCGGCTTGACGCGGGCGACCAGGGCGTCGAAGTTCGTCGCGATGAAATCGCGCAGTGCCGGGCCGGCGGCGCTGTCGGGCTCGGCACCACGACGGCGACCGGCCAGCACCAACTGGATTTCGTTGCGGCGCAAGGCATCCGGTGCCAGCGCCAGGGCGCGGGCGCGGGCCCGCCGTTCGGGCTGAACTGCGCTGCCCGCAGCGGCCAGCAGGTCGCCACGCCAGACCGGGTCCTGGCTGGCCAGGGCGTGGGCCAGCACGGCGTCGAAGACAGCCGCGTCGCCGTCCTCCACGGCCATGCGCAAGGCCAGCCGGCGCTGGTCAGCAGCCACCGCTTCGGGGTGCAATTGGCCGTCGCCAGCGGCCGTGCTGGCCGGGTCAGCGGCCTGCAAACCCAGCGCGCGGCGGCCCTGCGCGGCCAGCGCGCTGCGCACGGCGGGTTCGCGTCCCAGGCCGGCAAGCGCGGTGAGCAGTTCGCTGCGCAACAGCCTGTCGTTGTCGCTGTCAGCAGCGCGCGCCACGCTGCCCACCTGGGCCAGCCGCGGTGCGTACAGGCGCACGACGAAAGCGCGCAGCGCCTGCTGTTGCTGCGGCGTGCTGGCGGCGTGCTGCAGCAGCCAGTCCAGACGTTGCAAAGGTGCGGTGGCGGTTTCGCGTTCGGGCGCGGTGGCCAGTTGCGCCGCAGCGCGCAGCAAGCCGCTGGCGTCCAGCGTGCCGGCGGCAAAGGCCGCCACCACCGAATCGGCGTAGGCCCGCTGTTCGCGTTCGTCCAGCGCGCTGAAGTGGGCTTCCAGGCGGGCGGCGTCGGCGGGGGCCAGGCTGAAGCGGTAGTAGCCCGCGCCCGCCGCGTTGGGCATCACCCAGGCCGGGCAACTGGCCGCGTTCAATGCCAGCCTGGCCGACCTGGCACCGACCAGCCCGCACTGGGCCTGCGCCCCGGCGGCATCGCCCCAACGCACGCACAAGGGGATCTGCCAGAGGCCCAGATCCGGCGCGCTGGAACCCGCCGGCAGGTAGCGTTGCTGGGTGATCTTCAAGGCCGGCTGCGGCCCGCTGCAGTCGGTTTCGACGTGCACGCTGGGCACGCCCGGCTGGTCCAGAAAACTGGCGAAAGCGCGCTTCACGTCGGCCGGTTTGGCGCTGGCCGCCGCCACCGCGTTCACCAGGTCGGCACTGGTGGCGCTGCCCCCGGCATGGCGGCGCAGGTAGGCGCGGATGCCGGCCCGAAAGCGGTCGGCACCGACATAGCGTTCCACCATCGACAACACCGCACCACCCTTCTCGTAAGTGATGCCGTCGAAGGCCGAGGCGATGTCGGTGTAACGGGTGATCGGCTCGCGGATACGCCGCGTGGCCGCCAGGCTGTCCTGCTCCATGGCCCACAGCCCGCCCTCCATCAGCTTGCGGTCGGCATGGAAGCCCGGCTGCAGCTGGCCGACGATCTTGGCCGCCATCCAGGTGGCGAAGGCTTCGTTCAGCCACACGTCGTCCCACCAGGGCATGGTGACCAGGTCGCCGAACCACATGTGGGCCAGTTCGTGGGCGTGCAGGTTCCAGTAGGTCTGGCGCAGGCCGACGTCGGACTGCTCGTCGGCGTACAGGATGCGGTCGCGGTAGACGATGAGGCCGGCGTTTTCCATCGCACCGGCCTGGAAGTCGGTGGTGGCCAGGATGTCGAGCTTGTCAAAGGGGTAGGGCAGGCCGAAATAGGCTTCCAGCGCCGCCACGATTTCACCCGTGTGGGCCAGCGCGTAACGCAGGCGCGGGCCCTGGCCGCGCGGTGCGATGCCGCGCAGCGCCAGCGGCTGCTTGCGCACCGCGTTGGGCGCGATCGGCCCGCCGTCGACGATGTCCCACGGCCCGACGGCGAAGGCCAGCAGGTAGGTCGGCAGCGCCGCCGTGGTGGCGAAGACCAGCTTCTTCCAGCCCGTGCCGGCCGGCAACTGCTGCACCTGCCGGGTGTTGGCCACGCCCTGCAGCACTTCGGGAATCTCCAGGCTCAGGTCGAAGGGCTGCTTGAAGCTGGGCTCGTCGAAACTGGGGAAAGTGGCGCGCGCGCCGATGTCTTCGAGCTGCGTGACGACATAGTCCTCACCGGCGGCCTTGACCCGGTAAGCGCCTTGCAACTGGCCGAACGGCGCTTCATAGGCGATGGCGATGCGCCCCACCCCGCGCGGCAGCGGCTGCGCCGCGCTGACCCGCAGCACGCCGGCGGCCGCGTCGGCCACCGTCACGGTCAGCGGCTGCGGCCGGCCGCCTTGCGGGGTGTAGCTGGCGCTGCCAATCGTCAAGTCGCGGCCGTGCAGCCAGAAGCTGCGGGTGGCGGCGGCCAGGCGCACGTCGATCTGCACCTGGCCGGAAAAACGGGTTTGCGCCGGGTCGATCTTCAGCGCCAGGCCGACCCGCAGCGGCACCACGTTGCGCGGCAAGCGGCCCAGCGGCACACCCGCTTCGGCGGACGGCGCTGGCGTGGACCGGGCCGGCTCGACGGCGGCGCACGGCAGTGGCATCAACAGCGGCGTGAGCAGCGACATCGACAGCAGCAGTGACCCGGTCAGCCCGCGCGACCGGCGCCTCGGCATCGACAGCGACATCGGCATAGGCCGGGCGATGTGCTGCACGGAAAGCGTGTGGGTCATGACAACCTCGGCGTTAGCAGTGACGCGCCAGTCTAGTGCTGCCGTCGGTATTCAAGCCCTCAAGGCACCCGCAGCCTGGTGGATGGCGGCACGGATGCGCGGGTAGGTGCCGCAGCGGCACAGGTTGCCGGCCAGGGCGGCGTCGATGTCGGCATCACTGGGTTGCGGCGTGGCCCGCAGCAGCGCCACGGCGGCCATGATCTGGCCGCTTTGGCAGTAGCCGCACTGCACCACGTCCAGTTGCAGCCAGGCCGCGTGCACCGCCGCCGCCTCTTTGCCCTGCAGGCCTTCGATGGTGGTGACGGCCTTGTCGCCGACGGCCGAAATCGGCGTCACGCAGCCGCGCACCGGTTGGCCGTCGACATGCACGGTGCAGGCCCCACACAGCGCCATGCCGCAGCCGAATTTGGTGCCGGTGAGGTGAAGCTCGCCGCGCAGCAACCACAGCAGCGGTGTGTCGGCTTCGGCTTGCACTTGAACCGCTTTGCCGTTGATCTGGAGTGTCGTCATCAGGGTGTCCTAGACCGTCAAGCCAGCTTCAAGGGCAGCGTGCGCAACCGCTGGCCGGTCAGTGCAAACAGCGCATTGGCCACCGCCGGGGCAATCGGCGGCGTGCCGGGTTCGCCCACGCCTTCGGGGTGCGCGGTGCTGGCCATGATCTCGGTGCTGATGAGCGGACATTCGCTGATGCGCAGCATCGGCGCGTCGTGGAAATTGCTTTGCTGGACGCGGCCTTGGTCGATGTCAATGCGGCCGGCCAGCGCCGCGCTCAGGCCAAAGACGATGCCGCTGTCCATCTGCTGGCGGATCAGACCGGGGTTGACCGGCGTGCCGCAGTCGATGGCGCAGAAGACGCGGTGCACGCGGATGGTTTTGGCGGCAGCGCCTTCACCCGCCACCGAGACCTCGGCCACCTGCGCCACGATGCTGCCGAAGCTTTGGTGCAAGGCGATGCCCCGCGCGGTTTTCGCGCCGTCGGGGGCCGGCGCGCTGGGCGTGCCCCAGCCGGCCAGCTCGGCCGCGCGCTGCAGCACCTTCAAGTGGCGCGGGTGTTTCTTCAGCAGCGCAGCGCGGAAAGCCAGCGGGTCTTGCCCCGCCGCATGCGCGGCTTCATCGACAAAACTTTCCTTGAAAAAGGCCTGGTGCGAATGGCCCACGCTGCGCCAGAAACCCACCGGCACCGGCAGCTCGACGGTCTGGTGGGCGATGCGCGCGGCCGGCCACTCGTAGGGCTGGTCGAAAGCGCCCTCGGACGTCGTCTTGTCGGGCCCCGAATTTGTCAAGTTGGCTGGCAGACCGAACAGCCGGCTCAGCACCTGCGGCACGACGGCCTGCCCCGCCGACACATGGCGCCAGCCGACCAAAGCGCCCTGCGCGTCGAAGCCGGCGCTGAAGCGTGCTACGGCAGCGGGGCGGTAGAAATCGTGCTGCGTGTCTTGCTCGCGGGTCCAGAAGGTCTGCACCGGCGCGCCGCCGGAACTGGCAGAAACGGCCTTGGCGATGGCCGCCGCCTGGCCGACGAAATCGACATCCAGCCGGCGGCCGAAACCACCGCCCAGCAGCGTCACGTTCACTTCAACCTGTTCGGTATCGATTCCCAACGCCAGCGCCGCCGCGCGGCGCGCCAAGCCGGGCACCTGCGTCGGCGCCCAGACGGTGGCTTTGCCGTCCTTGAACTGCACCGTGCAGTTCTGCGGCTCCATCGTGGCGTGGGCCAGATAGGGCGCGCGGTACTCGGCGGTGAGGGTCTTGGCGGCCCCCTTCAAGGCGGCGTCGACATCGCCGGTGCTGAAGTAGCTGAAGCCGGCTTCGCGGTCCAGGGTCTGGGCCAGCTGGTCCATCGCGGCGGCGCTGGAAAAGGCCGCCGCCGGCACGTTGTCGTCCCAGGTCACGCTGACGGCCTTGATGGCCTGCAGCGCATGCCAGGGGGTGTCGGCCACCACCGCCACGCCGGCCGTGCCGCCGTGGTAACCGTCCACCGCCAGCACCTGCTTCACGCCGGGCAGCTTCAGCGCGGCCGCGCCGTCAAAAGCTTGCACCTTGCCACCCAGCGTGGGGCACATCGCGACGGTGGCGCAGAGCTGGCCGGGCTGCAAGACGTCGAGCCCGAAAACGGCGCGGCCCTTGGTCTTGAGCGCGGCTTCGATGCGCGGCAAAGGCTTGCCGACCAGCGTGAACTGCGCAGGCGTCTTCAACACCACATCACCCGGCACGGGCTGGCGGCCCGCCGCTTCGGCCATTTCACCGAAGCGCGCGCGCTTGCCGGATGCATGCGACAGCACACCGGCTGCCACCGTAATTTCCAGCGCCGGCACGCCCCAGGCCTGCGCCGCCGCGCCGACCAGCATGGCACGCGCCGAGGCCCCGGCCTGGCGCATCGGCAGCCACAGGTCTTTGATGCTCGACGAGCCGCCGGTCATCATCACGCCGATCTCGCGCATGGTCTTGGCCGTCAACCAAGCGGCCACCTGGCGCAGCGTGCCGTCGTTGTCGGGGTGGAAGGGCAGGCCGTCGACCACGCTGGCCAGGTTGTTGTAGACCCGGTCGATGGGTGCCGATTCGATGCGCACCGTGGCCCAGTCGGCGTCCAGTTCGTCGGCCAGCACCATGGCCAGGCCGGTGTGCGCGCCCTGGCCCATTTCGCTTTTCGGCATGACGATGAGCAGGCTGTCGTCGCTGGCCACCTTCAGCCAGCCGTTCAGCGCCGCCTGCCCGGTTGCCGTGGCCAGTGGTTTCGCGGTGTTCAGGCGCTGGCGCGGCGGCAGCACCGCCCAGCCGACGGCCAGTGCGCCGGCGGCACCCAGCGTGCCCAACACGAAATGGCGTTTTTTCATCACGGCAGCATAAGCGCAGGCTAGGGTTGGCCGGGCTGGTTCGCCACGGCCCGCGGCCGGCCGTCTGTCCAGCCTTTGCCCGGCCTTTGTCCAATTGCCAGCAGGTTCGTCGCGGAACGCTTAATCTTCGCCCCCCCGTCCTGCCCAGCCCCTGTGAGAACCCGCATGTCCACGCCACCGGCTGATGCCTTGTTGACCGCCTTGCAACGCCTGTCGCCTGCGCGCCTGCGGGGCATGCGCCGCGGCATCGAGAAAGAAAGCCTGCGCGTGCTGCCCAGCGGTGCGCTGGCCCTGACGCCGCACCCCGATGCACTGGGTTCGGCGCTGACCCACGGCCACATCACCACCGACTTCAGCGAAAGCCAGCTGGAGCTGATCACCGGCGTGCACGGCAGCGTGCAAGACTGCCTGGACGAGCTGACGCAGATCCACCAGCACGTGGTGCGCAGCCTGGCCGACACGCGCCAGGGCGCGGGCGACGAACGCATGTGGGCCAGCAGCATGCCCTGTGGCCTGCCCACCGACGAGACCATTCCGCTGGGCCGCTACGGCGGCAGCAACATCGGGCGGCTGAAAAGCGTCTACAGAATGGGCCTGGGGCACCGCTACGGCCGGCGCATGCAGACCATCAGCGGCATCCACTACAACTGGTCGCTGCCGGGTTTGAGCAACGACGAACACTTCGCACTGATCCGCAACTTCCGCCGCCACGCCTTCGTGCTGCTGTGGCTGTTCGGTGCCAGCCCGGCGGTCTGTGGCAGCTTCGTGGCGGGGCGCGACCACGGCTTGCAGCCTCTCGGTGCTGGCAGCCTGGGGCTGCCGTGGGCCACCAGCCTGCGCATGGGCCGGCTGGGTTACCAGAGCGCCGCGCAGGCCACGCTGGCGGTCAGCTACAACAGCCTGGAAAGCTACGCCGCCAGCCTGCACGAGGCACTGACCCGGCCCTACCCCGGCTATGAAGCCATCGGCATCCGCAACCTGGGTGGCGAATACAACCAGCTCGGCACCACGCTGCTGCAGATCGAGAACGAGTTCTACGGCACGATCCGCCCCAAGCGCGTGATCCAGCGCGGCGAACGCCCGCTGCACGCGCTGCGCCAGCGCGGCGTGGAATACATCGAGGTGCGCTGCATGGACCTCGACCCCTACCTGCCGGTCGGCATCCAGGCGGCCACGATGCGCTTCATCGACATCTTCCTGCTGCACTGTTTGCTGCAAGCCAGCCCGTCCGACACACCGGAAGAAATTGCCGCGCTGGGCCGCAACCAGCACCGCACCGCCGCCTTCGGCCGCCAGCCCGGCCTGACGCTGGAACGCGACGGCGCCGACGTGCCGCTGGTCGATTGGGCGGCCGAGTTGCTGGCGCAGTGCAGCCCCATCGCTGCCGCCCTGGACGAGGCCCACGGCGGCCACGCCTACGCCGCAGCGCTGGCCGAGGCGCAAGCCAGCCTGACCGCGCCCGAGACCCTGCCGTCGGCCCGCGTGCTGGCGCAGATGCACAGCGACTTCGCGGGCTCGCACATCGCCTTCACCCGCGCCCAGGCCGAGCAGGCCCGCAACCACCTGCATCGGCTGGCGTGGACGCCTGAGCAACAAATCGCCTGCGAAGCCGAAGCGCGCGCTTCGGTGGCCGCGCAGCGCGCCATCGAGGCTGCCGACACGGTGGATTTCGAGACCTTCCGGCAGGCCTACCTGACGCCCGAGGGGCTGCAAGTCGCCGAATGAACACGGGTTCAGTGCTACACTGAACCCGTGTTTGAATAAAGGCGCATCATGCCCAACCTGACCGTGGTCATCGACGATGACGTGCTGCGCGCCGCGCGCATCAAGGCCCTGCAGCAGGGCACCAGCGTGAACGAGATCTGCCGTGAGGCGATCACACGGTTCGCCGCGCCGGTGCACGACCACGGCGAATGGATGCGCAAATGGCGGGCACTGCGGGCAGAAATCCAGGCCGGCTACCAGGTGAAAGGTGCGCCGCAGCCGCTGCCCATGTGGCCCAGCCGGGAAGCTATGTATGACGACATCATGGCCGAGCGCATGCCCACGCTGTGGGCCAAGCTGACCGCTGAAGAAGCCGCGCGTGCGGCGCGGGCTGCAGACGGCACAGCCCCGACGGACCCGCAAGCCCAGCCCAGCCCGCAGCGGTGAGGGCCTTCATCGACAGCAACATCGCTGTGTATGCCTTGGGGCCTGAAGACGACCCCCGGTGCTGGATTGCTGACGCCTTGCTGGCGCGTCACGGCAGCGACTACGAAATCGTGGTCAGCACCCAGGTGCTGCTGGAAACTTACAACGTCTTGGTGCGCAAGAAGCAGATCAAGCCTGCGCAGGCGCTGACCGCCACCCAGGTCTTGATGCTTTACGACGTGGTCACACCCAGCGCTGCCGCCGCTCTGGCCGCCCTGACCCTGGCCACCGAGCACGGCCTGCCCACCTGCGACGCCTTCATCGTGCAAGCCGCGCTGGAAGGTGGCTGCGACACGCTGTTCAGTGAAGACCTGCAGGCCGGGCGGCGCTTCGGCAAGCTGGTGGTGGTGAACCCCTTCGACGCCGCTGCGCACGAACCCACGCCGGCGTACCCGGCGGCCTCGCCCGCGCGCAAACGCAAGGGCGCGGCCGCCAAGGCCTGAGCCGGCTGCGTCAGGGCTTGCTGGCAGGTGCGGCAGGTGCGGCAGTCGCGGCCGCCGCAGCCGCCTGGCCGTGCGGCCCGACCCGCGCGAAGCTGTCCACCAGCGCCAGCAGGGCCGGGCGGGCTTTCGCGGCGGCGTCGTGGTTGACCATCATCGCCACCGCCCAGGGCTGGCCGCGCTCGTCGCGCACATAGCCAGCCAGCGCCACCACATTGCGCAGCGTGCCCGGCTTCAGGCGCGCCCAGCCGGCCGCCGGGCTGTCTTTCAGCGGGCGCACGCTGCCCTCCTCACCGGCCACCGGCAGGCTCATCAGCAGGTCGGCGGCGCGCGGGCCTTGCCAGGCCACGGCCAGCATGGCTGCCAACTGGCGCGGCGTGATGCGTTCGCTGCGCGACAGGCCCGAGCCGTTGTCCAGCACCAGACCGGCGTCGTTGATGGCGTGCTCGGCCAGCCAGCGGCGCACGTCGGCGGCCGCCAGATCGGCCGTGGTGGCCTGCGGGTTGGCGGCCATGAAGGGCACGCCCAGTTGCAGGTAGAGCAGCCGGGTGACCGGGTTGTCCGAGGTCTTCATCATCGGCCGCAGCACCTCGCCCCAGGGCCGGCTGACACGCTTCACCAGCGTGCGGGCGCGCTCGGGTTCCAACGCGGCGGCCTCGCGGGCCTGACCCGTCCAGCTGCCGCCCAGGCTCAGCCACAGGCTGCGGAACAGACGGTCGGCGAGGTCGGTGCGGTCGAGCAGGTTCAGTTCGGTGCGGCGCATGCAATGGGCCGGGAAACCGCCCTGCAGTTCAATGCGGGTGCGGCCGGCCGGCCCGGCTTCGCGCGCCACCACCGCCGGCTTCCAGACGCTGTCCCAGTCCTTGCACGGCGTGTCGGTGACGGCCATGCGGCGGGTGTCGACATCGACGCCATCCAGCGGCGGCACGGTGTTGGCGCGCACACCGTCGGGGCCTGAACGGATCGCCAGCGGCAGCAGGTTGCCGGCCAGTTGCAGTGCGTCGGGGATGACGTTGTACTGAAACTCCATGTCGCTGTCGAAAGGCGGCATGCCGATGTCCATGCGCGCCGGGCGGAACAGCGTGCGGTCGAGCAGCAGATCGCCTTCGATGCGGGTCACGCCGGCCTGGCGCAGGTCGACCAGCATCTGCCAGAACTGCGCCACGCCCAGGTCGGGGTCGGCACCGCCTTGCAGCACCAGGTCGCCTTGCAACACGCCGCCGTTCAGCGCTGCCGCGCTGCGCAGTTCGGTGCTGCTGCGGTGGCTGGGGCCCAGGCGGTCGAGCGCGACGATGGCGGTCAGCAGCTTCATCGTGGATGCCGGCTGCATCGGCTGGTCGGCGCGAAACAGCCAGGGCACCGCCGGGTGGCCCAGCGGGATGGCGACGGCGGCGATGGCGTCTTCTGGCACACCGGCCTGCTGCAAAGCCAGCCTGACCGCCTGTGGCAGCGCCGGTGCGGCCGGCCCGACGCTGGCGCAACCCAGGCTGATGAACGACACGAAACAGGCCAGCAGGGCCAAGGCGGGGCGGCGGGTCATGCGCAGATTGTGCTGCCCGACGCCGTCAGAATGGGCGCTGCCATGCGCCGCTCGATCACCGCCCCTTCTCCCGCTCCCGCTCCCGTCCCCGCCTCCGGCACCACCGGCCCGTGGGCCACTCCCGCGCCACCCGGGCGCAACCAGGGGCTCGGCCTGGGCCTGGGCCTGGACGCCGGCGGCACGCAAACGCGCTGGGCCGTGGCCGACGCTGCAGGCCGCGTCCATGCCGAAGGCAGCGCCGCGCCGATCTCGGGCGCGCAGTGGGGCAGCGAAGCCGGCCGCGCCCAGGTCGCCGCCACACTCGACACCCTGGCGCAGGCTGCGGGCGGCGTGGATGCCGTGATCGCCGGCGTCACCGGCCTGGGCGCGGCCCAGGGCCTCGAACTGGCCGCGTGGGCCGCAGCCGCCTTCCAGGTGCCGCAGACCTGCGTGCAGGCCTGCACCGACATCGAACTGCTCTGCCACGCCGCCTTCGCGCCCGGCACCGGCATCGTGGTCTATGCCGGCACCGGTGCCATCGCCGCCCACATCGACGCGGCCGGCACGCTGCAACGCGCCGGCGGGCGCGGCGCGGTCATCGACGACGCCGGCGGCGGCCACTGGATCGCCCGTGTGGCGCTGCGCCAGATCTGGCGCGCTGAAGACGAAGCGCCGGGCGCGTGGACCCGGTCGGCGCTGGCCCACCATGTCTTCGCGCAAATCGGCGGCAACGACTGGGCCGCCAGCCGGGCCTGGGTTTACGGTGCCACCCGCGGTGAACTGGGCACGCTGGCCCTGGCGGTGGCGGCGGCGGCCGAAGAAGACCCCGCCGCGCTGGCCATCCTGCAGGCCGCCGGCACCGAACTGGCGCGGCTGGGCAGGGCCCTGATCCACCGTCACGGCACGCAAGCGCTGGCCCTGGCCGGGCGGGTATTCGATCTGCACCCGGCCATAGAGAATGCGCTCATTGCGGCATTGCCCCCGGGCTGCGCCGCCCACCGGTTGACCACCCCCGCCCACCACGCCGCCGCGCACCGGGCGGCGCTGTCCCTCACCAGGAAACCCGCATGAATCTGAACGCCCTGCGCTGCGTGCGCTGGCTGGCCGCTGCGGCCACCGCGCTGTGGCTGGCCGGCTGCGCCACGGTGACCACCGAAGGCGGCGTACCCATCGACGCCACGCACACCGCGAAAGGTCAGGACAGCCGCTCGCTGTTCCTCATCCTGCACTACACGGTGGCCGACTTTCCCACCTCGATGAAGATCCTCACCGAGCAGCAGGTCTCGGCGCACTACCTGCTGAGCGACGAGCCACAGCCGCGCATCTACCGCCTGGTCGACGAGAACCGCCGCGCCTGGCATTCGGGGGCCAGCGCGTGGAAGGAAAACCGGCGGCTCAACAGCAGCAGCATCGGCATCGAGATCGTCCACCCCGGCCTGAAGCGCGGCACCGTTGACGGCCCGGCGGCGCTGCGCCAGTACGAGCCCTGGTCGCAGCAGCAGTTCGACGTGCTGGTGCCGCTGATCAAGGACATCGTCAAGCGCCACCAGATCCTGCCCGAGCGCATCCTGGGCCACGGCGAGGTCAGCGCCCAGTACAAGGAAGACCCGGGCCCGACCTTCCCGTGGAAGCAATTGGCCGACCTGGGCATCACCCCGCCCTGGCCCGACGCCGGCCGCGTGGCCACCCAGCGCGCGCTGTACGAGGCCCCGCTGCCCACCGGTGACAGCGGCCTGCCGAACGCGCTGTGGTTTCAGCGCGCGCTGGCCCAGCACGGCTACGAAATCCTGCCCACCGGCGAGTGGGACCAACAGACCCAGCGCGTGCTGATGAACTTCCAGATGCGCTACCGCCCCACCAACTACCTGGGCCAGGCCGACGCCGAAACGGCGGCCTTGATCTGGGTGCTGACCCACCCCGTGAGTCCCGTGAAGAACCCCGCATGAAGCGCCACCCCGCCTTTTCGCGATGCGCCGGCCCGACCGCATCGGCGTCCTGAGCGCGACCGTGCAGCCGCTACCCCGCCGCCGCCTGCTGCTGGGCGGCCTGGCCGCTGCAGGCCTGACGGCCTGCGCCGACACGCCCTTGGTGCCGGCCGTCACAGCAAGTCCGGCCCCAGCCAAGCAGCCCATACCGATCACGCCCACGCCCACGCCTGCGCCCAACCCCGACCTGCCGCCCCCCGCCCCGCGCGAATTTCGCGGTGCCTGGGTGGCCACCGTCAGCAACATCGACTGGCCCAGCGCGCCCGGCCTGTCTGCCGCCAGGCAGCGCAGCGAGGCGCTGGCACTGCTGGACCGCGCCCGCGCCATCGGCCTGAACGCGCTGATCCTGCAGGTGCGGCCGGCGGCCGACGCCATCTACCCATCGGCGCTGGAACCGTGGAGCGAAGTCCTCAGCGGTGAGCAGGGCAAGGCACCCGGCGACAACACCTGGGACCCGTTGGCTTTCTGGGTGCAGGAAGCGCACCGCCGCGGCCTGGAGTTGCACGCCTGGATCAACCCCTACCGCGCGCGCCACAGTTCGGCCAAGTCGCCCTTGACCGCCAGCCATATCGCGGTGCGCCGGCCCGACCTGGTGAAGCGTTACGGCGACATGCTGTGGATGGACCCCGGCGAGCCCGACGCCGCCGCCCACACCCTGGCCGTGGTGGCCGACGTGGTGCGCCGCTACGACATCGACGGCTTGCACATCGACGACTACTTCTACCCGTATCCGGTGAACGTGTCGCCCGCCGTGCCCGCCACGGCCACCGCAGCCGCCGTGCCGGCCGGGCCTGAAGTGCCCTTCCCCGACGACCCGTCCTACGCCCGGTATCGATTGACAGACGCCGGGGGCGGCCCGCTGACCCGCGACGACTGGCGCCGCGCCAACGTGGACGCGCTGGTCGAGGCCCTGCACCGCACGGTGCACGCCGTGAAGCCCTGGGTGCGCTTCGGCGTCAGCCCGTTTGGCGTGGGCAAGCCCGCGCTGCGGCCGCCCGGCGTCGTCGGCTTCAGCCAGTACGACAAGCTGTATGCCGACGCCGAACGCTGGCTGGCGCAAGGCTGGATGGACTACCTGGCGCCGCAGCTGTACTGGCAGATCGAACGGGCCGGCCTGCAGTTTCCGGTGCTGCTGGACTACTGGCTGGCGCAGAACCCGGCGCAGCGCGCGGTCTGGCCGGGGCTGTTCAGCAGCCAGGTCGGGCGCAGCTGGCCAGCGCGCGAAATCGTCGAGCAGATCACCGTGCAGCGCAGCCGCGTGACCGGCACCCAGGCCGGCGGCCACATCCACTTCAGCCTGATCGCCCTGCAGCAAGACCGCGATGGCCTGGCCACGCTGCTGCAGATGGGGCCGTATGCGCAAGCCGCACTGGTGCCGGCCACGCCGGGGCTGGCTTCAACAGCCGCCGGGTTGACGGCACCGGCCGCGCCGCGCCTGCACGCGCGCTTCGGCCAGGTGCTGATCGACCCCGGCCAGGACGCCGCCGGCCTGCCGGCTGCGTCCAGCCCCACGAGCCCCGCGAGTCCCACGCTATGGGCGGTGTGGCGACGCGTCGGCGGCGAATGGCGTTTCAGCGTGCTGCCCGGCCACGAACGCCGCATCGACATCGCGGGGGCCGCGCTGTTCAGCATCAGCGCCGTTGACCGCCTCGGCCAGACCAGCCCATCCACCCTGCTGCGCCTGCCATGAAGCCCACGAAGCCCATGAAGCCTGTGCTGAACACCGAACGTCCGCACCCGGTTCACACCCAGCTGGAACGCCTGGACACCCGCGCGCTGGTCGATGCACTGGCCGCCGACCAGGCGCTGGCCGCACAAGCCGTGCGCGTCGCCGGGCCGCAGCTGGCGCTAGCGGTTGACGCCGCCGCGCCGCGGCTGGCAGCGGGCGGGCGCATCGTGTACGTGGGCGCCGGCACCAGCGGGCGGCTGGGCTTGCTGGACAGCGTGGAACTGCACCCGACGTTTTCCTGGCCGCGTGAGCGTGCACCGGCGCTGCTGGCCGGCGGCGAACGCGCCTTGTTCGTGGCCGTCGAAGGCGCTGAAGACAGCGCCGCGAACGGTGTCGCCGACATCGCCGCGCTGAACATCACACCTTTGGACGTGGTGCTGCTGATCGCAGCGTCCGGCACCACGCCGTACACCATCGCCGCGGCCGGCGCGGCGCGCGCAGCGGGGGCCTTGACGGTGGGCATCGCCAACAACCCCGGCACGCCCTTGCCCGCGGCCTGCGAGATCGCGGTCATCCTGGACACCGGCCCCGAGGTCATCAGCGGCAGCACCCGGCTGAAGGCCGGCACGGCACAGAAGATCGCGCTGAACACCTTCAGCAGCGCGGTGATGGTGCGGCTGCACAAGGTCTACGGCAACCTGATGGTGGACGTGCGCGCCACCAATGCCAAGCTGGTGGCGCGCGCGCTGCGGCTCACCGTGCTGGCCACCGGCGCCGATGCGGCGCAGGCCGAGATGGCGCTGGCGGCTTGCGGCAGCAGTGTGAAAGTGGCCATCGTGATGCTGAAGGCCGGTGTCGATGCGGCCACGGCGGTGGCGCGGCTCGACGCAGCGCAGGGCGACATCGACGCGGCCGTGGCGGCCGCCAAGACCGCGTGACATGACGGGTCGGCTGCGCTCGCTGGACGTCTTTCGCGGCGCCACCGTGGCGCTGATGATTCTGGTCAACAACCCCGGCAGCTGGGCGCACCTGTACCCGCCGCTGGCCCACGCCGGCTGGCACGGCTGCACGCCCACCGACCTGGTCTTCCCCTTCTTCCTGTTTGCCGTCGGCAATGCGCTGGCGCTGGTGCTGCCGGGCCTGCGCGCGGGGCCACCTGCGGTGTTCTGGGAACGCGTGGCGCGGCGCACGCTGCTGATCTTCGCCATCGGGCTGTTGCTGAATGCCGCGCCTTTCGTGCGCTGGGACGAAGGCGGCGCGCTGGTGCTGCGCAGCTGGGAAACGCTGCGCTTCATGGGCGTGCTGCAACGCATCGCGTTGTGCTTCGGCGCGGCGGCGGCCATCGTCTGGCTGGGGGGCCGCATGGGCGCGCTGATCGCGACGGCGCTGCTGCTGGGCGGCTACGCACTGGCCTGCGCCACACTGGGCGACCCGGCCGACCCCTACGGCCTGATCGGCTGGTTCGGCACCGCCATCGACCGCAGCCTGCTGGGCGCTGCCCACCTCTACAAAGGCGAAGGCCTGCCCTTCGACCCCGAGGGCCTGGCCAGCACGCCACCGGCCATTGCCCAGGTGCTGCTGGGCTGGTGGGTGGGCGACCTGATCCGCCGGGAGAAAGCCGGCGCGGAATTGGTCGTGCGGCTGTTCATGATCGCCACCGCCTTGCTGGCTGCCGGTTACTTATGGCAGCTGGAACTGCCCTTCAACAAGAAGATCTGGACCAGCAGCTACGTGCTGCACAGCACCGGCCTGGCCACGTTGGCGCTGGCGGCCTTGTTCCAGTGGCTGGAAGTGGCGTCGCAGCCTGCCGCGCTGGCAGACCGGGGGCCCGGCTGGCTGCGCGTGTTCGAAGCCTTCGGCCGCAACCCGCTGTTCATCTTTGTGCTCAGCGGGCTGGTGCCGCGCGTGCTGGGCCTGCTGCGCTGGGCCGACGGCTTCAACGCCGACGGCACGGTGCACTGGATCACCCCGCTGCCGTGGGTCTACCAGCATGTCTTCGCCCACCTGGGCAGCGACCCGCGCGGGGGTTCCTTGCTGTTCGCCGCTGCCAACCTGGCGGCCTATGCCGCGCTGGCGGTCTGGCTGGACCGGCGCCGGGTCTACATCCGCGTCTGACCCCGGCTGGACCGCCATGCAGCGCAGCGGCGCAGTGGCGCAGCCGCCCTCACGCCTGCAGCAGCACCTCGAAGCCGCCGTAGATCATGCGCTTGCCGTCGAAGGGCATGGCCATCGCACCGGGCTGCATGCGCGGGTCGGCCATGACCTTCTTCCAGCCCTCGTCGCGCGCCACCTTCGACGGCCAGGTGATCCACGAAAACACCACCGTTTCACCGGGCTCGCACTTCACGGCCATCGGGAAAGAGGTCAGTTTGCCCTCGGGCACATCGTCGCCCCAGCATTCCACGATGCCCAAAGCGCCATGCGCCTTCAGCAGCGGCGCCGCGTACCCGGCATGCTGCAGGTAGGCCGCGCGGTTGGCGGTCAGCACGGGGGTGACGAATCCATCGACGTAGTTCATGGTGAGGCTCCTGGAAAGGTTGTTTGTTGGCGCTATAGCCCTGAAAAGGGGGGGTTGTCTATGCGGTTCACATGATTCGTTGCTGTTGCTTACGGTCCGTAGCCCCTGCCGCACGCCTTTTCCAAGACGATACCTGTTCTAAAGTTTGGGTGGCAAGGGTCATTCTTCCTTTGCCTTGCTACGGCTCAGCGGTGTCCGGTCAGTGATCGTCTCGCGCAGTCTCCCTGCTTGCGTCCGATCCTTACCGAACTACCACTCGATGCCTGCTGAATTCCTTCATTTCCGCACCCCGTTCACAGTCAAAGGCTTCCTGCTGACCGCCTTGCTGGCTGGCTTGACGGCCTGCGGCGGCGGTTCCACCAGCGAAGACCCGCCCGCCAAGGCTGACCCTGCGGTGACCGCACTGGGGCTGAGCGCTGGTGCCGCGTTCGGCAATGATGGCCGGCTGGCGGCCGCGCCAGCCGGGGCCAGTGCTGGCACGTTCTATGTCGACAGCCGCGTCGGGAACGACGCCCACGACGGGCTGTCTGACACCGTGCTGGGCACCGGCCAAGGTCCCTGGCGAACCCTGGCCCGCGTGATGCAGTCGGCCATCGGCCCCGGTGACACACTGCGCCTGGGGTGTGGCAGTGAATGGAATGAAACGCTGCGGCTGCCCGCATCGGGTTCGCCCGGGCAGCCCATCACGGTCACGGGCCCCGCCGCCGCCTGCGCCACCCGACCCGTCATCGACGGCAGCGTGCTGCTGCCCAACAGCGCGTGGACAGCCCACCGGGGCAGCATCTTCAAAGCCAGGCTGACCGCCCCACCGCTGCAGCTGACTTCGGGCGAACGCACCAACTGGACTGAAGCGCACCACCCGAATCGCGGCCATCTCGCCGCCGCCCCTGATTCGCCCTATCTCACGGCGGCGGCTGACAGCGCCGTCGGCCTGGTGGACGGTCGGCCGGTCAGCAACACCATCGTGACCGGCAGCGACCTGGTCTTGCCCCCAGGCGCCAGCATCACCCCGGGCACCAAGGCCCGGGTGCGCATCTACAGCTGGACGATGGAGGAGGTGGCGGTCAGTGCCGTGAATGGCCCTGTGCTCACGCTGGCTGCACCCATGAACTTTCCCTTGGGCGCGGGCTGGGGCTACTACCTGTATGGGCAACTCTGGATGGTCGACAGCGCGGGCGAATGGTTTTATGACCCCGCAACCCAGCAGCTGTATGCGAATTTTCCCGAAGGCTCGGTGCGGTCGCGTGAATTGCGGGCCACGGTGCTGCCAGTGGGCATCGATCTGAAGGGGCTCAGCAACGTGGTGGTCGAAGGCCTGGCGGTGCGACGGGTTGGCGTCGGTGCGGACCTGCGTTCAAGCAGCGCCGCCGTGACCCGGGACATCAGCTTTACTGACATCGCAGACATCGGCGTGGACGCCACGGGCAGCGTTGCGGCCGTGATCGAGACCAGCACCTTCACGCGCATCGGCACGGACGCGATATCGGGCTGGCGCGCGAACGTCGGTCTGAGCACGGGCATGGTGGCGCGCAACAACGTGATCCTGAACAGTGGCGTGCTCTTGCTGGGCGAGCGGGTGGTGAGCCAGCCGCGGCTGTCCTACGCAGCGATCTATGGCGGACGGAATGCCACCGTCACGGGCAACAGCATCACCAACTCGGGCTACATCGGCATTCTGGTGCTGGCCAACAGCGTGGTTGAACGGAACGATGTCTACGGGGCCTGCTCGGTGCTGGACGACTGCGCCGGTATCTACACCCAAAGCTCCAGCGGCACGGTCATCCGGGGCAACACGGTGCGACATGCGCGGGGCGCGCCCCTGGGCAAACCGGCGGCCCAGGCGTTTACGCTGGCCCACGGCATCTACCTGGATGAATTTGTTTCCGCAGCGCTGGTTGAAGACAACACCGTGTTCGACACCGACAACGGGGTGCTGCTCCACGTTTCTTCGCACAACACCGTGCGCGGGAACCGCCTGTACGGCAACCGCCGCAGCCAGATCTGGTTGCAGGCCCGCGGCAACGAAGCACTCGGCAGCGGTGACCTGGTCGACAACTCGGTGGTCGACAACCAGATCGCACCGCTGGTGCCCGGTGCTGCAGGGATCGTGCTGGAAACGGGCCACACCAGCACGGCCGCCTTCGGCACCTTCGACCGCAACCGCTATTTCGACGGTCTGGCGCCCATCGCCGTGCGCGTCAGCACGGCCAGCGGGGTGCGCGATTTCACCTTCGCCCAATGGCAACACGGCCCCGAAGGCAACCTGCCATTGGGGCGCGACGCCCAGGGGACCGCCACCAGCGCCGCCCACTACACCACGTTCAGGGTGACGGGCGAGAACACCCTGCCCAACAGCAGCTTGCTGGCCAACGCAGTCGGTTGGAGCAGTTGGACGCCGGGCCCCAGCAGTGGCGAGCAGTTCGTCCGCGAAGCCTGTCCTGCCGGCATGTGCTTGCGCTATGCGGCGGGCAGCACCCTGGGTGCCGTGTTGTCGCCGAACTTTTCCATCGTGCGGGGTCAGTGGTACCGGCTCACGGTCGACCTGGCGGCCGGCCAGGACGGGCAGCAGGTCGGACTGGTCGTGCGGCGCGGCGGCGGCGGGACCAACGGCTTTGAGGGATTGAGCGACCGCGGCTTCACCGTCACCGCCGGGCGGAACTGGCAGCGCTACAGCCAGGTCTTC
>JANMZP010000018.1:0-26250 GCA_031383435.1 Betaproteobacteria bacterium
AGGAAGCCGGCGTGCCCAAGCCCAGCTTCACACTGCTGACGCCGACCACCTCCGACGCGCAGCGCCTGGCGCTGGTGGTGCAGGCCATGACGCGCGAAGCCGGCTTCGACGTGAAGATCCAGTCGGCCGAATTCGCCACCTCCATCAACATGGCCGACAAGGGCGACTTTGACGCCTACGTGCTGGCCTGGAGCGGCCGACCCGACCCCGATGGCAACCTGTTCAGCTTTCACGGCTGCAAGCAACCGCTGAATTACGCCGGCTATTGCGACGCCGAAACCGACAAGCTGCTGGCACAGTCGCGCACGCTGCGCGAACCGGCTGAGCGCAAAAAGGTGTTCGAGCAGATTGCCGCGCGCGTGCTGAAAGAGCGCCCCATCATTTACGTCTACCACCGCAATTGGCTGTGGGCCTACAACGCCAAACTCAGCGGCGTGCGGCAAATTCCGGATGGCCTGCTGCGCGTCAGCGGTCTGCAATTGAATCCTTGAACTTCAGCGATGACACCGAGGGCTGAGTGTGGGTGACTTCCTGATCAAGCGGATCGCCACGATCCTGCCCACGCTGCTCTTCGTGTCGATGTTGATCTTCGGCCTGCAGCAACTGCTGCCCGGCGACCCGGCCAAGATCCTGGCCGGCGAAGAGCAGGACCCCAGCGTCATCGCCTACCTGCATGAAAAGCTGCACCTCGACGAGCCGCTGCCCGTGCGCTACGCCTACTGGATGGGCGGCGTGTTGAAGGGCGATCTGGGTGAATCGGTGCGCACCCAGCAGCCGGTGCTGGACCTGGTGCTGCAGAAGCTGCCGGTGACGCTGGAACTGGCGCTGCTGGCTTTCAGCATTGCGCTGCTGATCGGCATCCCGTCGGGCATCGTCAGTGCCGTGGGGCGCGGCACCGTATGGGACACGGCGGCGAATGTCTTCGCGCTGTGGGGCATCAGCACGCCGAATTTCTGGCTGGGCATCTTGATGATCCTGCTGTTCAGCGTGCAACTGGGCTGGTTGCCCGCCTCGGGCTACGTCAGCCCTTTCGAAGACCTGCGCGCCAACCTGGCCGCGATGGTGATGCCGGCCTTCGTGCTGGGCAATGCCATCGCCGCCGTGCTGATGCGCCACACGCGCAGCGCCATGCTGCAGGTGATGAGCGCCGACTACGTGCGCACCGCCCGCGCCAAAGGACTGAATGAGCGCACGGTGGTGCTGAAACATGCCCTCCGAAATGCACTGACACCCATCATCACGTTGGGCGCACTGGAACTGGGCACGCTGCTGTCGGGCGCGGTGCTGACCGAACAGGTGTTCACCATTCCGGGCTTCGGCAAGCTCATCGTCGACGCCGTCTTCAACCGCGACTACGCCGTGGTGCAGGGCGTGGTGCTGGTGACGGCCACGGCCTACATCACGCTGAACCTGCTGGCAGACCTGGCCTACTTCGCGGTGAACCCAAGGCTCAGATCGTGACCGCGGCCACCACGGCCAACCCTGCCGCCACCGCGCCGCCGCGCCGCGCCGGCCCGTGGCAACGCGCAGCCCGTAAGCTGGCCCGCCGGCGCGGCGCGCTGCTGGGTGCAGCCATCATCTTCGGCTTCATCGTGCTGGCCGTGTTCGCGGCCTTCATCGCGCCGCAGGACCCCATCGCCACCAGTTGGGGCGCCATCCGCAAGCCGCCGTCGGCCGAACACTGGTTCGGCACCGACGAGATCGGCCGCGATGTGCTGTCGCGCGTCATCTGGGGCACGCAGGCCTCGCTGCTGGCCGGCGTGGTGTCGGTGTCCATCAGCCTGCTGTTGGGCGTGCCCATCGGCCTGGCGGCGGGCTTCATCGGCGGCGGGGTCGACGCGCTGATCTCGCGCGTCACCGACGCCTTCCTGGCCTGCCCTTTCCTGATCCTGGCCATCGCGCTGGCGGCCTTTCTCGGGCCCTCGCTGAGCAACGCGATGATCGCCATCGGCGTCTCGGCCACGCCCATCTTCGTGCGCCTGACGCGGGCCCAGGTGCTGAACGTGAAGGTCGAGGACTACATCGAAGCCGCGCGTGCCGTGGGCAACCCGCCGTGGCGCATCGCACTGCGCCACGTGCTGCCCAACATCGTGGCGCCGCTGATCGTGCAGGCCACACTGGCCATCGCCGGGGCGGTGATCGCCGAAGCCTCGCTCAGCTTCCTCGGCCTGGGCCAGCAGCCGCCCGCACCCAGTTGGGGCAGCATGCTGAACACCGCCAAGAACTACGTCGACAACGCGCCGTGGATGGCCATCTGGCCGGGGCTTTCGATCTTTCTGCTGGTGCTGGCCTTCAACCTGCTGGGCGACGGCCTGCGCGACGCGCTGGACCCGCGGCAGCGCTGAGGCCCTTCAGCGGGTGGCCGGCACCGCGGCAGCCGCCGCGCGCAGCCTGTCCTTCTTGCTCAAGCGCTTGCCCTTGACGCCGCCGTTCGGGTCGGCCGGCAGCGCCGGCAGAACGGCCAGCGGCGCGAACCCTTCGATCTGTTCGCGCGGCACGCGCTGCGCCTGGCGTTTTTCGATCAGGCGGAAATGGGCCTCGCTGCCCGGTGCGTCGGCGCAGATGAAACTCAACGCCACGCCCCTCGCGCCGGCCCGCCCGGTGCGGCCGATGCGGTGCGTGTAATCGGTGGCCGAGCGCGGCAGGTCGTAATTGATGACCACCGGCAGGTGCACCACGTCGAGCCCGCGTGACGCCAGGTCGGTGGCCACCAGCACCGCCAACTGGCCGGTTTGCAGGTCGGTCAGCACCTGGCCGCGCCGGCCGGGGCTGAGGTCGCCATGCAAGGCGGCAGCGGCCACGCCGGCCTGGCGCAGCTTGTCGGCCACATGTTCGGCGGCGTACTGCGTGGCCACGAAAACCAGCGCGCGCGGCCAGGCTTCACGGCGCAGCAAATGGCGCAACAGCGTGCTGCGCCGGGCGGTGTCGACGACGACGGCGCGCTGGGTGATGTCGGCATGCGCACGGCTGCCGAGGGCGTCGGCCGCTGCACCGCCTTGCCCGTCGGCAGCGCCGTCCAGCCCGTCGTCGGCGCCCGCTGCAGCGCCAGTGGCCAGCACCAGCGCGTCGCGCTGCACGCGGGCGGCCAGCGCCTGCACGGCGGCGGGCACGGTGGCGCTGAACAACAGGGTCTGGCGCTGGCGCGGGGCCAGCATCAGCACGCGCTGGGTCTCGTCGGCGAAGTCGGCGTCGAGCAGGCGGTCGGCCTCGTCCAGCACCAGCATCTGCAGGTCACGCAGGTGCACGGCGTTTTGCCGCGTCAGGTCCAACAGGCGCCCCGGCGTGGCCACCAGCAGGTGGGCACCGCCGCGCAGGGCCTGCATCTGCGGGTTGATGGACAGCCCACCCACCGCCACCACGGTCTTCAGCTGCGGCACCAGTGCCTGCGCGGCGGCCGCAATTTGGGTGGCCAGTTCGCGCGTGGGGGCCAGCACCAGCGCGCGCAGGAGGCGCGGCCGTTCCTCGGCCGCTCCCGGTGCCGCCAGCAGGCGCTGCAACAACGGCAGCAGGAAGGCCGCCGTCTTGCCAGCGCCAGTGGGGGCCTGGGCCAGCACGTCGCGGCCCTGCAGCACGGCCGGAATGGCGGCGGCCTGGATGGCGCTGGGCACCACCCAGCCGGCGGCCGCAGCGGTGCGCAACAAGGCGGGCTGCAGGCCCAGATCGGCAAAGGACGGCACGGCGGTTGGCAGAACAGGGGCTTCGAGCATGGGCGGCAGGATAGCCCGTGCCCAGATCGGGCCGCGCCGCCTCAGCTTCGTTTGGCGGCAGCCGATAACGACGCACAACCCGATCGTCCCGAGACAACGATGAACGCACCCGCACCCCAAGCCGCCTTCGGCAGCGCCAACCCGCATGCGCTGGCGGCGATCATGGAGGCCAGCGAAACGCGGCAAATCATCGCCTCGCGCGACATCTTCGACATCTCGGGCACCAAGCTGTGGGCCGGCAACCAGCTGGTGTCGTCCAGCCTGCAGCGCAAGCTGCTCGACCGCCAGTTGCGCAACCCGATGGAAACCTGTCTGATGGCCGCAGACGGCGTCACCCCGGTGGTGCTGGCCAGAACCGTGCGGGCGCTGATGGACGAAAACACGCCGCTGGCCGCGCTGGTGCAACCGCACGCGCCGCGCATCGCGATGGAAGCCGCCCACCTGCCGCTGCATTCGGTGGTGCAACTGCTGCTGAGCGCCGCGCAAACCGCCCGGCCCGAGGCCTTCCAGCACGCGGTGCAGGGCATGGCCGTGGCCGGTGCGCTGATGCTGGAGCACGGCGGCACCATCGCCGAGGTGCGCCTGGCCATGCTGGGCGGCCTGCTGCACGACATCGGCGAGCTGTACATCGACCCGCGCTACGGTGAGGTCGATGCCGACCGCCTGCTCGACCTGTCCAGCTACCAGCAACTGGTGGTGCACCCGCATGTCGGCCAGCTGCTGATCAGCCAGCTCACCAACTACCCGGTGGCGCTGTCGCGCGCCATCGCCGAACACCACGAACGGCTGGACGGCTCGGGCTACCCGCACGCGCTGAGGCGCGAAACCCTGTCGCCGCTAGGCCGCCTGCTGGCCGTCACCGAAACCGCCTGCGCCGTGCTGCGCGGTGATGCGCCCTACCTGGCGCGGGTCAGCGTGGCGCTGCGCGTGGTGCCTGGGGAATTCGACCTGACCTGGGTCAGCCGCATCGGCGAGGCCGCGCGCAAGCAGCCGGCGCTGCACGGCCAGTTGGTGGTCACCGAAGTGCAGGCCCGTTTGACGCGCCTGGACGCCGCTTTGGGCGGCACGCTGCAAACCGCCATCGAACTGGACGCGCAGGCCGCATCACCGGCGCTGAAGGGCGCGCTGAGCCTGGCCGGCCACCTGCTGGGCCGCCTGCGCACCGGCTGGTTCGCCAGCGGCCTGTGGAGTGCCGAGGCCATCGCCGAACAAGACGCCGCTGAAGTGGAAGCCGTCGAGGACGAGCTGTATTTCCGGCTGCGCGGCATCGAACGCGCGGTGCGCCTGGCCGCCGGCGATCTGAACGCACCCGATGCCGAAAGGCTGGAACAGCTGTGCATCGAGATCGGCGCCTGGGCCGGCTGAGCCCGCAGGAGCGGGGAACGAGCCATCACTTGAAACCCGGCACGGGGGCCGCATGTACTGCGGCATGAACCCCATCCAAACCGCTACCCACACCCTGCCCGCCCGCCTGAACAGCCTGGCCGCCATGGCCGGCCTGCTGGAACGGCTGGACCGTCAACGATCCACCGCCAGCGCCGAGCAGTACCGCAGCGTGGCGCGCCAGGTCAGCACCCTGCTGGCCCAGGCCGAACCCGACGAACACCTGCAGATCCTGCTGAACGCCGCGCCGGCCAGCGCCGAGTTGTACGAAAACCTGCGCTACGACATCGCCGGTCTGGTCCGTTCGCCGCTGGAAAAGGCGCTGAACGCGGAAATGGCGGCCACGGCAGCCATCCAGAAGGCGCGGCTGGCGCACTGATCCCGCCGCCCCCCGCCATGGGGCCGAGGCGCTGACGGGCTGACGGGCAGAGGGACAGGTCCGAATCCGGCGAGTGGGGGCGGGCCGACTGCCTATCATGGCCGCATGGTCCTTGATGCCGATGCCGCCTACCTCGCCCTGCGCACCCGCGACGCCCGCTTCGACGGGCGGCTGTTCGTCGGCGTCACGTCCACCGGCATCTACTGCCGGCCGGTGTGCCGCGTGCGCGTGCCCAGGCGCGAGAACTGCCGCTTCTTCGACAGCCGCGCCCAGGCCGAGGCCGCGGCCTTCCGGCCCTGCATGAAGTGCCGGCCAGAGATTGCGCCGGGCCTGTCGCACACCGATTCGTCGCGCACCCTGGCCGACACGGCCGCACGGCTGATCGAACACGCCGTGCACAACGGCGAGCCGATTGCCCTGCCCGCGCTGGCCGCCCGCCTGGGCGTGACCGACCGCCACCTGCGGCGCATCTTCCAGGCCGCGCACGGCGTGGCACCTCTGGACTACATCACCACGCAACGCCTGCTGCTGGCCAAACACCTGCTGACCGACACCGCGCAGCCCATCACGCAGGTGGCGCTGGCCAGCGGCTTTGGCAGCCTGCGCCGCTTCAACGCGGCCTTTGCCGAGCGTTACCGCTTCAACCCGACGCAGTTGCGCCGTGAACGCGCCGGCTCGCGCCCGCCGCTGGCCGAGGAGCAAGCGCTGCGCCTGGCCTACCGCCCACCCTATGACGTTGAAGCGGTGCTGGGCTTCTTCGCGCGGCGCGAGGTGCGCGGCGTCGAACAGGTTGATCTGGCGGCGCTGACGCTGCGCCGCACGGTGGCCTTCCAGCACCACGGCGCGCGCGTGGTCGGCTGGCTGGAAACGCGCTTCGCACCCGAGAAACACGAGGTGCACCTGCGCACCTCGGCCAGTCTGGCACCACTGCTGGGTGCAGTGCTGCACCGCGTGCGACAAGGGCTGGACCTGGATGCCGACCCGGCGCAGATCGACCCGGTGATGCAGCAACTGCCGGTGCCCACGCGGCCCGGCGCACGCCTGCCCGCCGGGCTGGACGGCTTCGACATCGCGCTGCGCGTGGTGCTCGGCCAGCAGGTCACGGTGAAGGCCGCGCGCACACTGGTCCAGCGCGTGGTGGACCGCTATGGCGAGCCACTGGCCACCCCGTTTCCGGCGCTGACGCATGTCTTCCCGAGTGCCGAAGCCATCGCCAGCGCCGACCCCGAAACCATCGGCAAACTGGGCATCGTGCGCCAGCGTGTGAAGGCGCTGCAGGCGCTGGCCGCCGCGGTAGACAGCGGGGCCATCGAACTGCACCGCGGCGCGCCGCTGCAGGCCACGCTGGACGCGCTGCGCGCGCTGCCGGGCATCGGCGACTGGACGGCCCAGGTGATCGCGATGCGCGCGCTGGCCTGGCCCGACGCCTGGCCGGCCAGCGACATCGGTTTGATGAACGCCCTCGGCTCACGCGACACAAAAATCATCACCGCCCAGGCCGAAGCCTGGAGGCCGTGGCGCGCCTATGCCGTGCTGCAGTTGTGGCACCACCTGGAAACCTCGACTTGAGGACATCGACATGAAACACGCACTGATCGCGCAAACGCGCATCGCCAGCCCGCTGGGCCCGCTGACGCTGGCGGCCACCGCGCAAGGGTTGGCCCTGGTCTGGTTCGACGGCCAAGCCCACCGCACGGCAACCGTCGAAGCGCCCGAGCAGCCCGAGCACCCGCTGTTGCAGCAAGCCGCGCGCGAATTCACCGCCTACTGGGCCGACGCGCGCAGCGTGTTCGCGGTGCCGCTGGACCCCCAGGGCACGCCCTTCCAGCAGGCGGTTTGGCAGGTGCTGCGCGGCATCGCGCCGGGCGCGCTGCTGCGCTATGGCGACGTGGCACGGCGCATCCAGAACCCGGCCGCCGTGCGCGCCGTGGGCGCGGCGATTGGGCGCAACCCGCTGGGCATCATCGTGCCCTGCCACCGCGTGGTCGGCAGCACGGGCGCGCTGACAGGTTATGCCGGCGGCCTGCCGCGCAAGCAGGCGCTGCTGCAGCACGAAGGCGCGCAGGCGGGCATTGCGGGCACCGAACACACCTGGCCGGCCACGGCTGCCGCATGAAACAGCGCGACCTGATCGAACTGTTCGCGCTGGGCGCGCTGTGGGGTGCGTCGTTTCTGTTCATGCGCCTGGGCGCGGCCGATTTCGGCCCGCTGGCGCTGGTTTTCATCCGCGTCGCCGGTGCCGCCGCAATGCTGATGCCGGTGCTGCTGCTGCGCGGTGAAGGGCCCGCGCTGCGCCAGCACTGGCGCGCCATTGCGGCCATCGGCGTGGTCAATTCGGTGCTGCCTTTCGTGCTGTTCTCGGTGGCTGCCCTGGCCTTGACCGCCGCGCTGATGTCGGTGTTCAACGCCACGGCGTCGATCTGGGGCACGGTGGTGGCCTGGCTGTGGCTGGGTGAACGGCCGACGCGGTCGCGCGTGCTCGGTCTGGCGATCGGCACGCTGGGCGTCATCGGCCTGGCCTGGGGCAAGGCCGACTTCCAGCCGGGCGCTGCCGGCATCAGCCCGACGCTGGGCATTGCGGCCTGCATCGTGGCCACGGTGTGCTACGGCATCGGTGCCAACCTGTCGCGCCAATACCTGGTCGGCGTGCCGCCGATGGCGGTGGCGGCCGGCAGCCAGCTGGTGGCAGCTGCCGTGTTGCTGGGGCCGGCCATCTGGGCCTGGCCGGCGCACACGCCGGGCCCTGCCGCGTGGCTGAATGCCATGGCGCTGGCGGTGCTGTGCACCGGGCTGGCCTATGTGCTGTATTTCAGGCTGATCGCCCATGCCGGTGCCAGCAACGCGATGGCCGTGACCTTCCTGATCCCCGGCTACGCGATGCTCTGGGGCTGGCTGGTGCTGGCCGAACAGCCGACGCTGCAGATGCTGGTCGGCGGCGCGGTGATCCTGCTCGGCACCGCGCTGTCCACCGGGCTGCTCAGGCTGCCGCGCGCGCAGCCAGCAGTCTAGGCAACAGGCGCTGCCGGCGCACGCTCGCGCAGGCGCAGCGCCAGACCCACCGGCATCATCGTGAACGACAGCTTCTCGGCCGCCGGTTGGCCGTCGGGCGTGCTGACGCTGTCGATGTCGAAATGGCCCAGCAGGACGACCATCGCCATCTTCATTTCCAGCAGCGCCAGGTAGCGCCCGGGGCAGATGCGCGGGCCCGCGCCGAAAGGCATGGAGACCCGCTTGGCAGCACTGGCGGCATGGGCCACGGCAGCCGGCGCGCCATCGGCCAGCCAGCGTTCGGGCTCGAAGGCGGCGGCTCGCGGCAGGTGGTCGTCGCTGACGCTGTCACGGCGCATCACGTTGATGACCACGCCACCGGCAGGCAGGCGCACATCGCCGACCACGCTGTCGCGCAAGGCCTGCAGGCCGATGATCGGTGCCACCGGCTTCAGGCGCATGGTTTCGTGGCAGCAGGCCTCGACGAAATCCAGCTGGGCCAGTTCTTCCAGGGTGGCCTCGGCCGGCTTGGCCACCACGCGCCGCACCTCGGCCTGCGCGCGGGCCAGGCTGGCCGGGTGGTGCCACAGCAGGTCGATCAGCCAGGCCAGGGTGTTGGCGGTGGTGTCTTCACCAGCCAGCAGCATGGTCAGCACATTGCCGGCCACTTGCACGTCGTCGATACCGCTGCCCGGCTCGTCGGCGGCCACCAGCATGGCTTCCAGCAGGTTGCGCGGTTCGCTGCGCAGCGTGGCGTCGGCCTGCAGGCGGGCGCGGGCAGCGGTGATGAAACCCTGCACCGCTGTGTTGACGGCCACCATGCTGGCTTCCAGCTGGCGCACGGCCGGCGTGCGCAGCCAGCGCCAGGTCGGCAGCGGCGACATCATGCGGTTGAACAGCGCCGGGAAGATCTTGTCCAGATGCTGCTGGATGATGTCGCCGTCGCTGTCCAGCGTGCTCACCTCGGCACCGAAAGCCAGGCCGGCGATGGCGTCCACCGTGTAGCGCATCAGGTCGGCCTGCAGGTTGATGGCCTCTCCTTGCCGCGCGGCACGCCGCCAGCGCGCGGTGAGGCGCTGCGCCACCGCCACCAGCGCCGGGTGGTAGCGCCGCACATGCGCCGGGTCGAAGCCGGCCATGACCATGCGCCGCTGGCGTTTCCAGGCCTCACCGTTGACACCGAACACGCCCGGCAGCAGGCCCATTTCAGCGCCGATTTCTTCCATCCGTGCGGTGCGCCGGTAGCCGTCAGGTCGGTCGCGCAGGGCGGTGGCGGTGGCCGCATGGTCGCCCACCACCAGAATCTGTCGCGAGCCCAGCTTCAAGCGGTAGTAGGGCCCGAACTCGGCGCACCAGGCTTCCAGCTGCTGGTGCATGCGCGGCGTTTCGATCTGCAGCAAGTTGCCCAGAACGGGAATGCCGCGCGGGCCGGGCAGGTCGGCCAGGCTGCGCAATGTGGCGGGGGCTATGGGCATCGGTACGGGCATGGGCATGGGCATGAACGGGGGCAAGGGCTTCAGCGGCCTCAGCGGCTTCAGCGGCGGCCGGCAGCAGGCCGCAGCCGGGCGGCCAGCACCGCGGCGCCAGCCAGCAACAACAGCGCGCTGGCCGGCTCGGGCACCGGCAGGGCCGGCACGTCCCCTTCCCGCACGAAGACGTTCACGCCGCCGTGGGCGTTCTTGTAGGCGGCGTGCGCGCCACCGAAGCCGTTTTCGCCGTACATCATCTGGCCGATGTTGGCGATGTGCGAGCCGGCAAAGCCGATCCACGGGTCTTCGGCACCGCCGGTTCCCGTGCCATTGCGGTTCAGCACATTGGTCAGGCCGCCCGCTGCGATGGGCGTGTTGAACGAGGCCAGCACGGTGGAGTTGGGCGCGAAGGTATCGCCCGGCGTGAACTGGTAGACGCTGGCGCTGGACAGCACGCCCCAGGTGCCGTTGTCGCCGGTCTTGAACAGAAAGCTGCCGGCCACGGTGCCGAAGGAAATGGTCCAGTCGACCGCGGCCAGCGGCTGGGTGTTGAAGCCGGCGTTCAGCGATGCGGTGCCGGCGAGGTTGTCGGTGACAGCGATCCAGCCGCCGCTGTTGGTGGCGTGGCGGACCAGCATCCAGCCGCCACCAGCGGTGGTCATGTCGGCGTAACGCTGCTGCGGGGGGGTGCCGCCGGCACCATCAGCGTCGATCCAGTACACGCCCGTGGGCGATGCCGGATGGTCGCGCAAGATCTGGGCGGCCGACAGGCCCGCGTCGGCAGGGCTGGAACCGTCGTAGACACCGGCCTGCGCCATGGGGCTGAGCGCTGCGGCGAGCGCCAGACAGGACAGGGTGCGGGGTAAGGACATGGCTGGCTCCGGCAAGTTGGAACTCGACTGTGGCACCGCCGAAGGGTGCCGACCATCCTCTACCCCGGGGCTCTGCCGCTGAGCCTTTTTAGCCGCAGATCTTGCGCAGGGCCGGTCAGCGGAACTTGCTCTGCGGCACGGTGCGCACTTCACCCGGCAGCGACGAGATGTAACCCGCCATCAGCTTCAATTCTTCCAGCTTGAACTGCTTGACCTGGCCGCCCATGATGGCGTTGCTGCGGCCGTAATTGGGGTTGCCCGCAACGGTGTAGGACTTCAGCGCCTGGTACAGGAAGTCACCGTGCTGGCCGGCCAGCTTGGGGTAGCCGGGGTCGATGGGCTTGCTGAAATTGGGCCCGTGGCAGGACGCGCAGGCACCCTTGGTCAACAGGGCGGCCACTTCCGCAGACGGCGCGGCGGCCGGCGTGTCGGCCACCGGCTTGATCACCCCGGCACCCAGCTTTTCGTAGTAGGCGGCCAGGTCGGCCATGTCGACGTCGGTCAGCGAGGCGGAGATGGCGCGCATCGACGGGTGCTTGCGTTCGCCCTTCTTGTAGGCAACCAGCGAGCTGATCAAGTACTTGCTGTTCTGGCCGGCAATCATCGGCACCTTGTAGACCACCGGGAAACTGGCCTGGTAGCCAACGATGCCGTGGCAACCGATGCACATGGCCGCCTTCTTCTGGCCGGCAGCGGCGTCTTGCGCGTGAGCCGCAGTGCTCAGGGTCAGCGTGGACAGGGCACCGGCAAAGGCCAGCAGGAGGGTGATCGCTTTGCTCATCATCGGGTGGGTTGGCAGTGCATGCGCTTGGAGTGTCGGGGCTTGGAACGGCAAGGCGGATTATAGGGCGACGCTTATACTGATTTGATGCCCTCGGCCACTCCGCAATGTGCGTTGCAGCGCCACGTTTGCACGTTCAAGTTCACACGATGAAACCCGCACGATGAAGTTCCAAGGTTCAGACCAATACGTTGCCACGCAAGACCTGATGCTGGCCGTCAACGCGGCTGTCACCCTGCAGCGCCCGCTGCTCGTCAAAGGCGAGCCCGGCACCGGCAAGACCATGCTGGCCGAGGAAGTGGCCAGCGCGCTGAAGCTGCCGCTGCTGCAGTGGCACATCAAGAGCACCACCAAGGCGCAGCAGGGCCTGTACGAATACGACGCGGTCAGCCGCTTGCGCGACAGCCAGCTGGCGGCGGTGGAAAGCGCGGAAAAGGTCAAGGACATCCGCAACTACATCCTCAAGGGCGTGCTCTGGCAGGCCTTCACGGCCGAGCAGCCGGTGGCGCTGCTGATCGACGAGATCGACAAGGCCGACATCGAATTCCCGAACGACCTGCTGCGCGAAATCGACCGCATGGAGTTCTACTGCTACGAGACGCGCGAACTGATCAAGGCCCGGCACCGGCCCATCGTGTTCATCACTTCGAACAACGAAAAGGAACTGCCGGATGCGTTTCTGCGGCGCTGCTTCTTCCACTACATCAAGTTCCCCGACGCCGACACCATGCGCGCCATCGTGGATGTGCACTTCCCCGGCCTGAAGCAGGCCTTGCTGGCGGCTGCGTTGAAGACGTTCTATGACGTGCGCAACTTGCCGGGCATCAAGAAGAAGCCGTCCACCAGCGAATTGCTGGACTGGCTGAAGCTGCTGGTGGCCGAAGACATTCCGCTGGAAGCGCTGCAAAGCAAGGACGAAAAAGTGGCGGTGCCGCCGCTGGTCGGCGCGCTGCTGAAGAACGAACAGGACGTGACCCTGTTCGAGAAGCTGGTCTTCATGCAAAAGCACAACCGCTGACATGTTGGCGGTGACCCAGGTCACGCTGCAGCGTGACGGCGTGAAGCTGGTGCCCTTGGGTCTGGAACACGCGGCCGGGCTGGCCACAGCGGCGGCCGACGGCGAACTGTGGAATCTGCGCGTCACGTCGGTGCCCGAGCCGGCGCAGACCCGCAGCTACATCGAAACCGCGCTGCGCCTGCGCGAAGAAGGCCATCGCCTGGCCTTCGCGGTGCTCGACGCGCAGACCGATGCCGTCATCGGCAGCAGCAGTTACCACGACATCGTGCCGGCGGTTTCGCGCCTGGAGATCGGCTACACCTGGTACGCGAAAAGCCGCCAGCGCAGCGCCGTCAACACCACCGCGAAATGGTTGCTGCTGCAACACGCTTTCGAAACCCTGGGCGCGCAGCTGGTGGGCTGGCGCACCGACAACGACAACTTCGCCAGTCAGGCTGCCATCGAGCGCCTGGGCGCGCGCAAGGACGGCGTGCTGCGCCACCACGCGCTGCGCCGCGACGGCACGGTGCGCGACACCGTGATGTACAGCCTGGCGGCGGGCGAATGGCCCGAAGTGAAGGCCCACCTGGAACACCAGCTGACGCGCCCGCGCTGAAGCCGAGCAAGGACACCGACATGGCCCGCAAGAAACCGATCACCGTCGATGACCTCTGGGCGCTGACCCGCCTGGGCGCGCCCAGCCTCAGCCCTGACGGCGCGCAGGCCGTGGTGGCACTGAGCCGCTATTCGATGGACGAGAACACCTCGCAGTCGGCGTTGTGGCTGCTGTCCACGCTGGGCGGCGCGCCGCGTGCGCTGACGCAATGCGGCGACAAGGACGGCCAGCCGCGCTGGAGCCCGCACCGCCAGGACGGCAGCGAGCGCATTGCCTTCACCGCCAAGCGCGAGCAGGAAGGCAAGAAGGACGCCGTGGCGCAGCTTTACGTCATCGCGCCCGATGGCGGTGAAGCGCGCCGCGCGGCCGAGGTGGCCACTGGCGTCGATGCCTTCCGCTGGTGCCCGGACGGCCGGCGGCTGGTCTTCATCAGCTGGGTGCGCCCCGACTTGAAAGGCAACAAGGCGCAGACCCAGGCCGCCGAGGCCTTCAGGGCCCGCAAGGAAACCGGCTATGCCACCAGTGCGGCGCAGTACCGCCACTGGGACCACAACCTGCCGATGGGCCGCGTGCCCCACCTGCACCTGCTGACGCTGGGTGCTGAAGGTGAAACCGGCAAGGTGCGCGACCTCTTTGAAGGCACGCCCTACCAACTGGCGCTGGCCGAGCCCGGCGCGCACGATTTCGACATCAGCCCCGACGGCAAGCGCATCGTCTTCGCCTACGACCCGGCGCTTGAGAAGCGCGGTGACGGCCGCTTTGCGCTGGTCGAGATGGAGATCAAGAGCGGCAAGGCGACGGTCATCGCGCGCGACCCCGAGTGGGACATGCGCTCACCGCGCTACAGCCCCGACGGCCAGCGTGTGGCCTTCACCACCAGCCACCAGGCCGTCAAGCACACCATGCCCGAATTGCTGGCCGTGTGGGACCGCGCCACCGGCACGCATGAAGCCGTCAGCGGCGAATGGGACCACGAGGTGCACGCGCCGCTGCAGTGGGAAGACGACGGGCAGGCGGTGCTCTTCTGCACCGAAGACAAGGGCCGCAGCCACCTCTTCCGCTTCGACATCGCCGACCACCGCGCCGAAGTCGTGGTGCACGGCGGCTGGGTCAGCGCCTTCGACAAGGCCGCTGGCACGCTGGTGACGGTTGCCGACAGCGCGATGCACCCGGCGCGGGCGCACGCCCACCCGCCCGGTGCAGCCGCGCTGCGGCTGGAGACCTTCAACGACGCCTTGATGGACACGCTGGCGCTGGGCCGTGTCGAAGAGGTGTGGATCGAAGGCGGCAAGGCCGAGGCGGCGTCTGAAAAAGGCGACCCGGTGCAGATGTGGCTGGTCTACCCGCCGAACTTCGACGCCAAGAAGAAGCACGCCGTGATGCACAACATCCACGGCGGCCCGCACACCGGGCCAGGCGACAACTGGCACTACCGCTGGAACACCCAGTTGTTCGCCGCGCAGGGCTATGTCGTGGCCAGCGTGAATTACCACGGCTCTTCCGGCTTCGGCTACGCCTTCCTGGACAGCATCACGCACCGCTGGGGCGAACTGGAATTGCAGGACGTGGAGGCCGGCACCGACTGGCTGCTGGGCCAACGCTGGGTCGACAAAAAGCGCATCTTCGCCACCGGCGGCAGCTACGGCGGCTACATGGTGGCGTGGATGAACGGGCACATTCCGGCCGGCCGCTACCAGGCCTATGTCTGCCATGCCGGCTGCTACGACTGGGTGGGCATGTTCGCCGACGACGCCTGGCACTGGCACGCCAAGGAACTGGGCAGTTGGTATTGGGACGACATGGCCAAGGTCGCCAAGCAGAGCCCGCACGCCTTCGCCAACCACATGCACACGCCCACGCTGGTGATCCACGGCGCACTGGACTACCGCGTGCCCGACGCCCAGGGTCTGGCCTACTACAACACGCTCAAAGCCAAGGGCGTCGATGCGCGGCTGCTCTGGTTCCCCGATGAAAACCACTGGATCCTGAAGCCGCGCAACAGCCAGCTCTGGTACGCGGAGTTCTTCGGCTGGTTGAAGCGGCACGACCAGCACGCGAAGTAGCGCGGCCCCGTCACAGGCCGTCGCGGCCTGCAGCCTCAGCCGGGCTGGGGCGCGTATACACTGGCCGTATATCCCGGATCCTCCGCGAGGTGCGCAATGACCGAAACCACCGTTTTCCAGTCCGGCAACAGCCAGGCCGTGCGGCTGCCCAAAGAGTTCCGCTTCAAGAGCAAGACGGTGGAAATTTTCCGTCGCGGCAATGAAGTGGTGCTTCGCGAGAAGCCCCGCACCGTGCGCGAGTTGCTGGCTTCCCTGCCACCGCTGACCGAAGAGGACGTCGCCTCGCTCGATGCCATGATGGCGATCATCAAGGAACCACAGCCGGAGCGCGAGCGCGACTGGGCCAAGCTCTTCGGAACCGAACCCGAACCGGCCAAGCGCAGCGGCAGAGCCAGGCGCACCGCAGTGACCGGGAAGCGCTGATTTCCCGTGCGCTACCTGCTGGATACCGATGTCTTCACCGCGCTGGCTCGCGGCTTGAATGCCCGGGTCGTGGCCCATGCCGAGAAGGCGGGGCTGGAAGCCATGGCCATATCGGTGGTCACCGAGGGTGAAATCCGATACGGCCTGGCTTACAAGCCCGTGCCCGCAACGACCTTGCACCGCATCGATACATGGCTCGACCAATTGAAGCGCCTGCCGCTCACACCCCAGGTGGTCACGCCTTACGCCGAACTGCGCGCGAGCCTGCGCCGGCTCGGGCAACCGATCGGACCCAACGACCTGTGGATTGCTGCCCATGCGCTGGCGGAAGGCCTCGTTCTTGTCACCGGCAACACGCGGGAATTCAATCGTGTACCCGGCCTGGAGGTCGAAAATTGGTTGCGTTGAAGACCACCGGGAGCGCCCCATGCTGATCGACTTCTTCTACACCCTGCGCGCGGCCAAGCTGAAGGTCAGCGTCAAGGAATTCCTGACGCTGCTGGAGGCGCTGAAACTGGGCGTCATCGACGACACAGCGGAAGGCGGCAGCGGCCCCACCATCGACAAGTTCTACTACCTGGCACGCACCTCGCTGGTCAAGGACGAAGCCCATTTCGACAAATTCGACCGCGCGTTTTCAGCCTATTTCAAGGGCGTCGAAATGCTCACCGATTTCACCCAGGATGTGCCGCTGGACTGGCTGCGCAAGACGCTGGAATTGGAGCTCTCGCCCGAAGACAAGGCCGCCATCGAGAAGATGGGCTGGGACGAGATGATGGAAACGCTGAAGAAGCGTTTCGAGGAACAGAAAGAACGCCACGAAGGCGGCAACAAGATGATCGGCACCGGTGGCACCAGCCCTTTCGGTGCCTATGGCTACAACCCGCAGGGCATCCGCATCGGGCAGGACAAGAGCCGCAACAAATCGGCCGTGAAGGTCTGGGACCAGCGTTCCTACAAGGACTACGACGACACCAAGGAACTGGGCACGCGCAACATCAAGGTCGCACTCCGCCGCCTGCGTCGCTTCGCCCGTGAAGGGTCGGCGGATGAGTTGGACCTGGACGACACCATCCACAGCACGGCGGCCAATGCCGGCTTTCTGGATATCAAGATGGTGCCCGAGCGCCACAACAAGGTGAAGGTGCTGCTGCTGATGGACGTGGGCGGCACGATGGACGAACACATCGCCCGCGTGGAAGAGCTGTTCAGCGCCAGCAAGAGCGAACTCAAGCACCTGGAGTTCTATTACTTCCACAACTGTGTTTATGACGTCATGTGGAAGAACAACAAGCGCCGCTACAGTGAAAAGCACGCCACCTGGGACGTCATCCGCAAGTACAACAAGGACTACAAGTTGATCTTCGTCGGCGACGCCACGATGAGCCCCTATGAAATCCTGCAGCGTGGCGGCAGCGTCGAATACAACAACGAAGAAGCCGGCGCCGAATGGCTGCAGCGCCTGACGAATGCTTTCCCGAAGTTTGCGTGGATCAACCCCGAGCCGCAGGGCGTGTGGCCCTACCGCCAGAGCATTTCCATCGTTCAGCAACTGATGAACCAGCGCATGTTTCCGCTGACGCTGCAGGGGCTGGAAGGGGCGATGCGCTTGCTCAGCAAATGACACGCGGCGGGCTTCGGCTGGCCGGTCCGGCGGCCCCGGCGGCGCGCTGGATGAAGGCCTGCGCGCTGCTGCTGCTGCTGGCCGGCCTGCAGGGCTGCGCGGCGCTGAAAGAGGCTTTCTACAGCCCGCCCCTGCCGGGCACCGGCACGCCGCAGAACAGCGCCGATGTGGGCCCGGTGGCGGCGGCGCAGGCCGCAGCGTCGGCCGCAGCACCGGCCGCCGACCGCCAGGGCGTGCGGGTCGAGATTGAAGCCCCGAGTGAGCTGAAAGCGCTGATCGAACGCCATCTCGACCTGATCCGGCTGGGCCACCTGGCGCGCGACGACGTGGCCGCCGCCGAGTGGTCGCGCCTGATCGATGCGGCCCCCGCGCAAGTGCGCGACCTGCTGCAGACCGAGGGCTACTTCAACGCCCAGGTGCGCCTGGAACGCCGCGCCGGCGTTGGTGAAGACAAGGCCGATGTGGTGCGCCTGAAGGTCGATGCCGGGCCGCAGGCGCTGGTTGAACGCGTGACCATCGAGGCCGAAGGCGAACTCGAACGCGGTGCGACGGCCGGTGACCCGCAGGCCCGAACGGTGCTGGCGCAGATCAACAGCGGCTGGGAACTGCCTGCCGACAAGCCCTTCCGCAACCCCGACTGGAGCGCCGCCAAGGCGGCCGCGCTGGCCCGCCTGCGCGCCTCGGGTTACGCCACCGCCAACTGGAGCGGCACCAAGGCCGACGTCGACGCCCAGACCAACCGGGCGCGCCTGTTTCTGGTGGTCGACAGCGGGCCGCTGTTCCGCTTTGGCGAACTGGTGGTTGAAGGTCTGGCGGCGCAGGACGTGGAGACCGTGCGCAATCTGGTGGCGGCGCGGGCTGGTACGCCGGTCACCGACGCCATGGTGCTCGACTTCCAGGAACGCCTGCAGAAGTCGGCCTTGTTCGAGAACATCAGCGTGGCGCTGGACGCCGACCCCGCGCAAGCCGCCCGCGCGCGCATCAACGTGCGGGTGCGCGAAGCGCCGCTGCAGACCTACACCGTGGGCCTGGGTGTCAGCGCCAACACCGGCCCGCGCACCTCGGTCGACCAGATCTACCGGCGTGTTTTCGGCTTTGCCGCGCTGGCCCACAACAAGGTGGAATTCGGCCAGTTGCGCAAGGCCTGGGACGGCGACATCAGCAGCCACGCGGGCGTCGACCTGTACCGCAATTTCATCGGCGCGGCGGTCGAGCAACTGACCTCGGACACCGACATCGTGCTGTCGCAGCGCGTGCGCATCGGCCGCACCCAGGACGGCGAGCGCATCGAGCGTTCGCTCTTCCTGCAGGGCGAGCGTTCGGTGCGCAAGACGCTGGACGAGACGGTGCGCACCAACGCCATCGCCACCTCCATCAACTACAACGGCGTCTGGCGTGAACTGGACAGCATCCGGCTGCCCACCCAGGGCTGGAGCTTCACCGGCCAGGTGGGCCTGGGCCAGTCGCATGGCAGCAACGCCGACTCAGGACCGTTTTCGCGCCTGTACCTGCGACTGACCGGCTACCAGCCGCTCGGCCGCAGCGGCTGGTACAGCCAGGGCCGGGTCGAATTCGGCCAGGTGCTGCTGCGCCCCCGGGGTGTGGTGCCCGAGCCCTCGCAGTTCCGCGCCGGCGGTGACGATTCGGTGCGCGGCTACGCCTACCGCAGCCTGGGCCCGCTGGTCGACGGCGCGCTGGGCAGCGGGAATGCCATGTACACCGTCAGCGGCGAGCTGGCGCACACCATCGTCAGGTCCATCCCTTCACTGTGGGGTGCCGTCTTCATCGACGCGGGCAACGCGGCCGACACCTTCAACCAGTTGCACCCGGTCCTGGGCATGGGCGTGGGCGTGCGCTGGCGCAGCCCGGTGGGCCCGCTGCGCCTGGACTGGGCCTACGGGCGCGAAGTGAAGAAGTCGCGCATCCACTTCAGCGTCGGCATCGCCTTCTAGCCCGGCATGAGCGAGCCCGCCGTCACCCCAGGCAACCCCGTCAGCGCTGTGCCGCAGGCGGCGGCAACGCCTGTGCGCACCGGCCTGGGTCTGCTGTGGCCGCTGCTGGCGGTGTTGCTGCTGGGGCTGGTTTTGCTGCTTGGCGCGGCGGCGGCCTTGCGCTGGATGTTGGTGACAGCCGACGGCAGCCTGTGGTTGCTGAGCCATGCACCCATGGTGCGCGTGCAGGGATTCAGCGGCACCTTGCTGGGCGACAACTGGAAGGCCGAACGGGTGCAGCTGAAGTGGGGCGACGGTCAGAAGTGGCTGCTCATCGAAGACCTGCAGGCCGACGGCATCAACTGGTTGTGGCGGCCTGATGAGGCTTCTTACCTGGGCTTGAAGGTGCGCCAACTGAGCGCGCGCAAGCTGACGCTGCACAACGGTCCGCCCGGCAAGAAACCGATCGAGTTGCCGGCCAACATCGCGCCACCCTTGCACGTTGAAGTGGCACAGGCGCGGCTGGCCGAAATGCAGATCGACGCGCTCGCGCCCTGGCACGCGCTGGAGGCCGACGGCTTCACGCTCGACCCGCGCGCCGGCCAGGGCTACACCGCCCAGCGCCTGTCCTTCGAGGCCTTCGGCCTGGGCCTGGCGGGCAGCGTGCACCTGGAAGCACAAGCGCCGCAGGCCCTGACCGCCCAGGTCACGGTGCGGCCGCTGCTGGACGGCGACGCGCCGCGCTGGGCCGCCGTGCTGGGGGCCCGGGGCAACCTCACGCGCACCGATCTCACGGGCACGCTGCGCGGTGTGCCGCAGGCCGTGCTGGCGGCGGCCGGCTCGGCACCGCGGCCGCTCAGTCAGACCGGCAAGACCGGCAAAGCCGCCCCGGCCGCCCGCGCGCCCGTGAAGTTGGCACCGGCCGTCGACCTGCGCGCCACGCTGCAGCCGCTGCAGGCCTGGCCGCTGGCCGCCTTGAGCCTGCGCACCGAAGCGCTGGACCTGTCGGCCCTGCAGCCCAGTGCGCCGGTGACCCGCCTGAGCGGCCATGCCGAATTCAACGGCGGCGCGCGCGGCCGGCCCGTTTCGGCCGCGCTGACCCTGGACAACGCCGTGCCCGGCCGCTGGAACGAGCGCGGCCTGCCGGTGCAACGCCTGCTGGTCGAAGCGCGCGGCCAACTGGCACGCCCCGACAGGCTGGAGATCAGCCGCTTCGACCTGGCCCTGGCCGACGGCGCGCGCCCGGCCGGCCGCTGGACCGGCACGGCGCTGTGGCAAGGCCACGAACTGACGGTGGACACCGTGCTGGCCGCCGTCACGCCGCAACGCCTGGACGGCCGCGCCGCCGCGATGACGCTCAGCGGCCCGCTGGCCCTGCAAGCCAGCGGCCTGCCTTCACCCGACGGCACCGCGCTGGCCAGCCGCGCGGTGTCGCCGCTGGGCCTGCGCTGGAAGCTCGATCTGAAGGGCCAGCTCGATGCGGCACCGCAGCCCGTTGAGCTGCAGCTTGAAGGCCAGCTGGACAACGACCGGATCGATTTCAGCCGCGTTCACGCCCAGGCTGGCGAGGCCACGGCCGACCTGCGCGCCACCGTCAGCCGCGTCGGCGGCGTCAGCCGGGCGGCCGCATCCGGTGCCCCCGGCGCGCTGCCCGCGCCCAGCAGCTGGAAGCTGGAAACCAGCGGCAAGCTGGTCAACTTCAACCCCCTGCCCTGGTGGCAGGGCGACGCCAGCACCAGTTGGCGCAAGGGACCGCACCGCCTGTCGGGCGAATGGCAACTGGAAGCGCGCCTGCCGCCCAACCCCGACCGCCTGAGCGCTTTGGTGATGGCCCGCCAGGTGGTCGGCAACGGCAAGCTGACGCTGCACGATTCGCAACTGGCCGGCGTGCCGCTGGCCGCTGACGTGACGCTGGCGTACGGCCCGGCAGCAGCCGCCAGCGCAGCCCCCGAAACGGCAACCGGCCGGCTGCATGTCGACATGCGCCTGGGCGGCAACCAGCTGGTGCTGGACGGCCGCGGCGACCCGGCTGGCAACGGCGATACCGACCACCTGCGCGCCGAACTGAAAGCCGGGCAATTGGCCAACTGGGCACCGCTGGCCCGGCTGCACCCGGCGCTGGCCGACTGGGTGCCCAGCCAGGGCAGTGCGCAAGCCGTGGTCACCGCCGACGGCCGCTGGCCGGCCGTGCGCACCGAGGGCACGGCCCAGCTGTCGCAATTGAAAGCCGGCACGCTGAGCCTGGCCCGCGCAGCCGCCGACTGGCGCATCGACCTGCGCGGTGAACGCCGTGACGGTCGCGACAGCCCGACGGTGCGTGCCGACCAGCCGCTGGCGCTGAGGGTGGACCTGGTCGGCCTGCAGATGGGCAAGCAGCGCGCCGACAACCTGCACGCCGACCTCAAAGGCACACTGGCCCAGCACAGCCTCGAATTCACCGGCGCGCTGCCCGTCATGCCGCCGCGCATCGCCGAACAGCTGCTGGGCATCCAGGCGCAATCGGGCACGCGGCTGCTGTTGCGCGCCCAAGGTGCGTGGCAGCCCGAAGCCGGTGGCGGCGGCCGCTGGCGGGCCCAGGTCGCACAGTTCCTCGTCGGCTCGTGGGACGGCAGCAACGACAGCACCCAGCCGGCATCAGGCTGGGCCGAGGCCAAGGGCCTCAACGCCGACCTGCGCTTCAACGCCGACGGGGCCTTGCTGACAGCCCACGCCGACCCCGGCCGCCTGCGCCTGGCCGACGCCGCCACCCTGAGCTGGGACGCGGTGGACATCGACCTGCAGGGCGAGAAAGCCCTGGTTCAGTTGCGCGCCGACATCGAGCCCTTCGCCGTGGCCCCGCTGCTGGCACGCGCCTGGCCTGGCATGGGCTGGCAGGGCGACCTGCGTCTGGCCGCGCGGGTCGACATCCGGGCCGGCGAAAAGGTTGACGCCGACCTTGTCTTCGAACGCCGCGACGGCGACCTGCACATGGCCACCGGCGAAGGCGTGCAACTGCTGGGCCTGAGCGAATTCCGCCTGGCCGTGTCCGCGCACGAAGGTCTGTGGATCTTCACCCCCACCTTGCGCGGCCGCAGCCTGGGCGACATCAGCGGCGAGGCGCGCCTGCAGACCCGCGCCGACGCACGCTGGCCGCAGGCCGACGCGGCACTCAGCGGGCAGCTGCAGATGCAGGTCGCCGACATCGGCATCTGGGGTGCCTGGGTGCCACCGGGCTGGCACCTCAGCGGCGCGCTGAAAGGTGCCGCTGCCTTGGGCGGCAGCTTCAGCAAACCGCAATACACCGGCCAGCTCGGCGGCAGCGGCCTGGGCCTGCGCAACCTGCTCGAAGGCATGAACTTCACCGACGGCCAGATGGCCATCAAACTGGACGGCGACACCGCGCAGGTCGAGACCTTCAGCGTCAAGGGTGGCGATGGCACGCTGAAGGTCACTGGCAGCGCCAGTTTCGCCAGCCCGGCGCAGGCCCGGCTGCAGATCCAGGCCGACCGGTTCCGCGTGCTGGGCCGCATCGACCGCCAGCTCAGCCTGAGCGGCAAGGCTGAACTGGCGCTGCTGCCCGACAGCTCCAGGCTGGACGGCCGATTCAGCGTGGACGAGGGGCTGTTCGACGCCAGCCGCAGCGGTGCGCCCACGCTGGACGACGACGTCAGCGTGCGCCGCCCCGGGGCCCAGGAAGCGCCACTGGATGCAAGCGCACCCAGCGCACGGCGCAATGTGGCGCTGAACCTGGAAGTCGACCTGGGCAACAAGCTGCGCGTGCGCGGTCGCGGCCTGGACACCACCCTGCGCGGCCAGGTGCGCCTGACCACGCCGGGCGGCAAACTCGCCGTCAACGGCACCATCAGCACCGAAGGCGGCAGCTATGCGGCCTATGGCCAGAAGTTGGAGATCGAACGCGGCAACATCATCTTCAGCGGCAGTGCCGGCAACCCCCGGCTGGACGTGCTGGCGCTGCGCCCGAACCTCGACACGCGGGTCGGCGTGTCCATCACCGGCAACCTGCTGACCCTGCGCATCAAGCTGTTCAGTGAACCGGATCTCAGCGACGTCGACAAGCTGGCCTGGCTGGTGCTGGGCCGCGCGCCGGACAGCCTGGGTCGCAACGACACCGCGCTGCTGCAGCGCGCCGCCGTGGCGCTGCTGTCGGGCGAAGGCGAAGCGCCCACCGACGCCATCCTGAAGAAGCTGGGCATCACCGACCTGTCGCTGCGCCAGGGCGACACCGACGTGCGCGAAACCATCATCAGCCTGGGCACCCAGATCAACCGCCGTCTGTACCTGGGCTACGAACGCGGCGTCAACGCCACCACCGGCAACTGGCAGCTCATCTACCGCATCGCCCAGCGCTTCACGCTGCGCGTGCAAAGTGGGCTGGACAACTCGGTGGACGTGATCTGGGTCTGGCGCTTCCAGGAAACCCCAGCCGACGCCCCGGTGCGCAAGCAAACCCTGCCAGCGCGCTGAGCCGCGAGCCGCGAGTCGCTGGCTGCATGCCAGAATTCAAGGCTGCCCCGCCGTAGTTCAATGGATAGAACGGGCGCCTCCTAAGCGCCAGATACAGGTTCGATTCCTGTCGGAGGGACCACCTCCAAGGCCGATAAGTGTCGGCAAAAGCCAAAGGCCTCCGAGTTTTATAGGCTCCGGGGCCTTTGGCTTTCCCGCCTGTTCCAGCGTGGGCCTATTGAAGCCGGGGGCAACTGGGGGCAACATTGGGGTACTGAGTTGCCCCAACGCCGAAAGTTGCCCCCATGCCGCTGACCGACACGTTCATCAAGGCCCAGAAGCCCGGCCCCAAGCCCCAACGCCACTTCGACGGCAGCGGGCTGTACCTGGAAATCAGCCCAGCCGGTGGCAAGTGGTGGCGGCTGAAGTTCCGGTTCGCTGGAAAAGAGAAGCGCATCAGCTTGGGCACCTATCCCGACACCGGGTTGGCAGACGCGCGTGCGAAGCGTGACAAGGCGCGCAAGCTGTTGGCCGACGGCATCGACCCCGGCGCAAGCCGTCAGGCCGACAAGACAGCCCAGCGCGCGGAGGCAGCCAATACCTTTGAACCTGTGGCGCGGGCTTGGCTCCAGCACCGGGCTTCGGGCTGGTCCGAGCGCACGCAAACCATCGCGCTTGCCTCACTCGAGAACGATGTCTTCCCGGCGTTGGGCAAGCGGAAGTTGTCGGCCATCCAGCCCAGTGACATCCGCGACTTGGTGAAGTCCATCGAAGCACGCGGCGCGGGCGAGACGGCGGGCCGGGTGTTCCAGCGGCTGCGGGCCGTCTTCCGATACGCCATCGCGCACGACAACACAGACACCGACCCGACCTATCCGCTCAAGCCCGCCGAGATTTTCCAGAAGCGCACCGTCAAGCACCGCGCGGCGCTGGCCGAGCGCGATGTTCCCGCTTTCCTGCACCGCCTAAGCGGCTACGACGGCGACCCGGCCACCAAGCTGGCGTTGCAGATGCTGATGCTGACCGCCGTGCGTCCTGGTGAACTGCGCGGCGCGGCCTGGAGCGAGATCGACACCGACCGCGCGCTGTGGCGCATTCCGGCGGCGCGCATGAAGATGAAGACGGAACACATCATCCCGCTGTCGGCACAGGCCCTGGCAACGCTGGAGGAAATGCGCGCTCTCAGCGGCGGCGACAAACTGGTGTTCCCGTCGCCCTTCTACCCCGGCAAGCCTTTGAGCGACGGCACGCTGAACAGCGCCTTGTCACGCATGGGCTACAAGGGCATTGCAACGGCGCACGGCTTCAGAACGCTCTTCTCCACCAGTGCCAACGAAGCCGGTTGGAAAGGCGACCTGATCGAAAAGCAACTGGCCCACGAAGAGCGCGATGAAGTGCGCGGCAGCTACAACCGGGCGTTGTGGCTGGAAGACCGCACCAAGCTGATGAAGTGGTGGGCCGACCGACTCGACCAACTGCGCAAAGGCGCGGATGTCCTGCCCTTCAAGGCTGCTTAAACAACGACATCTGTTCTGCCGCGCCTAGCCGGAGGCTGATCCCCGACGGCGAAAGCTGGGTTCCCTTGCCCAGTTGGCGCGGCACCTTCAACAAGGCGGCTGCGCGAAGGGGCTCAGTCATGTATGGAATGTTGACTCTCTCAAACCTGCTGCTGCGAGAAGCGGCGCTGAATGAACTAAAGCGACTGATGGTCGCCGAACCTGCGACAGCCCCAGCGAAATTGTCGATAGGCAGCGCGCTCGCGGACCGATTGATCGGCGAAGACATTGATGACGAGTTCGTACCAACTTCATCGAACCCGCTAACAGGCCTATACATGTGGCTGCTTGATGGCTGGCGGCTCGATCCGGAATGGCTGGCTGACGAGAGCGGCAACATTTGTCTAGACGACGGCACGGCGGGACCGCCAGCAAAGGCCTTCGCGATATCACCGGCCATGCATTTGTTAAGCCTTGGACGTTGGTTGATTGAAGTGCCCTTCAACCAGTATGGGAGCGCGTACGTCGTTAGCGGCGACGGGATAACCAACGATCAAGGCGTTCCGCTAGCCGATCTCGAGTCGCATCAGCTTTCTTGTGTAGCTCTGGCCTGGCAAGCGATCGGCTATGCGGAAAAGTTACGGTCAGGACAACAACCGACGCCCGACGAAATTGCAGCGGCGGCTCGCACGAAAACGGCCAGAGCTGCCGCTAATGCGTTGCACGATAAGCCGGGTGGGACCAGAGACAAGCAGAGAGCAATTCGTGCGGCGTGGGCTTCCGGGAAATTCTCAGACCGCGATCGCTGCGCCGAGGAGGAATGTGCAGCTTTGGGGATGTCGTTGTCCGCCGCGAGGAGAGCGCTGAGAAACACAGCTGACCCTAGCCGCCGCTAGCACAGGCTAGCCGCCACTCGCAGAGGCAATTCCGCAAACAAACGATCCAGTTTTCAATCTGTCCACGTTCCCGAATGGTTCGGTAGCGATTAGGAAGGACAGAGCATGACCGAGAGTTACCAGACAGTTCGAAGTGATAAGGCCCTTGCTCGACGCCGACAAGTTGAGGCACTGGTTCAGCT
>JANMZP010000024.1:0-4303 GCA_031383435.1 Betaproteobacteria bacterium
GAGGAAGCCGAACTGGAAGCGCGCTTCGAAGCCCGCATCGATCAAGGCGACTTCATCGAGGCCAAAGACTGGATGCCCGAGCACTACCGCAAGACGCTGTTGCGCCAGATCAGCCAGCACGCGCACAGCGAATGCGTGGGCATGCTGCCCGAAGGCAACTGGGTGACGCGCGCGCCCACGCTGAAGCGCAAGACGATCCTGCTGGCCAAGATCCAGGACGAAGCCGGCCACGGCCTGTACCTGTACGCCGCCGCCGAAACGCTGGGCAGCAGCCGCGACCAGATGCTGGGGGCGCTGCACAGCGGCAAGGCCAAGTACAGCAGCATCTTCAACTACCCCACGCTGAGCTGGGCCGACATCGGCGTGATCGGCTGGCTGGTGGACGGCGCGGCCATCATGAACCAGGTGCCGCTGACCCGCTGCAGCTACGCGCCCTACGCCCGCGCCATGGTGCGCGTGTGCCGCGAGGAAAGTTTCCACCAGCGCCAGGGTTTTGATGCGCTGCTGACCATGATGAGCGAGGGCACGGCCGCGCAGCGCGCCATGGTGCAAGACGCCGTGGACCGCTGGTGGTGGCCCAGCCTGATGATGTTCGGCCCGCCCGACGCCGACAGCCCGAACACCGCGCAAAGCATGCGCTGGGGCATCAAGCGGCTGAGCAACGACGCCCTGCGGCAGAAGTTCGTCGATGCCACGGTGGCGCAAGCCCAGGTGCTGGGTGTGACGGTGCCCGACCCGCTGCTGCAGTGGAGCGAAGCACGCGGCCAGCACGACTTCGGGCCCATCGACTGGACCGAGTTCTGGCGCGTCGTCAACGGCCACGGCCCCTGCAACACCGAAAGGCTGGCCGCCCGCGTGCAGGCCTGGGACGACGGTGCCTGGGTGCGCGATGCGGCCATGGCGCATGCCCGCAAGCAGGCGCAGCGACACGCTGTGGAGGATCAGGCCGCATGAGCACGAACGACACCCCGTCCACTGAGTGGCCGCTGTTCGAAGTCTTCGTGCGCGCCAAGGCCGGGCTGGACCACAAGCATTGCGGCAGCCTGCACGCGGCCGACGCCCGGATGGCCATCCAGCTGGCGCGCGAGGTCTACACGCGGCGCCAGGAAGGCTGCAGCCTGTGGGTGGTTCCGAGTGCGGCCATCACCGCCAGCGACCCCGGCGACAAGGCCGCCTACTTCGACCCGATGGAAGACAAGGTCTACCGCCACCCCAGCTTCTACGCGTTGCCGGCGGCCGTGGACCACATGTAAAAACATGGTGCCCCCCAGCTCACTGCGTTCGCCACCCCCCGAGGGGGCCGCTTCAATCAAGCTGCAGGTGACGCCGACCGTGCAGTACCTGCTGCGCATCGCCGACACCGCCCTCATCCACGCCCAGCGCCTGGCCGAGTGGAGCGGCCACGGGCCGGTGCTGGAAGAAGACATGGCGTTGACCAACATGGCGCTGGACCTGCTGGGCCAGGCGCGGGCGCTGCTGACGCATGTCGGCGCCATCGAAGGGCAGGGTTGCGACGAGGACCAGTTGGCCTTCTTGCGCGACGAGCGCCAGTTCTTCAACCTGACGCTGGCCGAGCAGCCGATGCGCCGCAGCAGCGGCCCGGCGCCGGGCGGTGATTTCGCCGACACCGTGCTGCGCAACTTTTTGCTGGCGGGCTGGTTCAAGGCGCTGTGGACGGGGCTGATGGCATCCAGCGACGCCACCGTGGCTGGCATCGCCGCCAAGGCCGTGAAAGAGGCGCGCTACCACCAGCAGCACGCGGCCGACTGGGTGGTGCGGCTGGGTGACGGCACGGCGGAGTCGGCGGCACGCATGCGGGCTGCGCTGCGGCGCGCCTGGCCGTACACGGCCGAGCTGTTCACCAGCGACGCCGTCGATGTGCAGGCCGCCGCTTCGGGCCTGGGTCCGGCGCGCGACGCGTTGCACGCAGGCTGGCTGGCCGAAGTGGCGGAAGTCTTCGCAGCCGCGACGCTGCCCGTACCCGCCGCCACGCCCTTCCTCAGCACCGGCGCGCAAGGCTTGCACAGCGAGCACCTGGGCTACATCCTGGCCGAGATGCAGAGCCTGCAACGCCAGCACCCGGGCGGGCGCTGGTGAGGGGCCTGACGATGAAGATGGCGGGCGCGCACAACACGGCTGCGACCGCGATCGCAAGCGCAAGCGACCCGGCCCCCCACGACCGCATCGCCGCCGCTTGGGCGGTGCTGGCCACCGTGCCCGACCCCGAAGTGCCGGCCTTGTCGCTGTGCGACCTGGGCATCGTGCGCGAGGTGACCTGGCACGGTGAACGTGACGGTGAAAGTGACAGCGACGGCATGGCCGTCGTGCTGACACCCACCTACAGCGGCTGCCCGGCCACGGAAGTCATCGCGGCCAGCGTGCGGGCCGCGTTGGAGGCGGCCGGGTTGGGGCCTGTGACCATCACCCAGCGCCTGGCCCCCGCATGGACCACGGACTGGATCAGTGCCCAAGGCCGCGAGCGCCTGCACGCCTATGGCATCGCGCCGCCCGGCCCGGTGCCGGCGGTGGCGGCGCAAGCCGTGCTGCGCATCCGCCCGCGCAACCTGGCCTGCCCGCGCTGCGGCAGCCTGGACACCGAAAGGCTGTCGGCCTTCGGTTCCACTGCCTGCAAGGCGCTGCACCGCTGCCTGGCCTGCCGCGAGCCTTTCGAGCATTTCAAGCCGCTATGAGCAACGTTCGTTACCCGGGTGCGATGGTCGGCTGGGCGGGGCCGCGCGCAGCGCGTCGGGTGCCGGCATGACCAGCCTGGCCTTCCACCCGCTGCGCGTGCGCAGCCTGCAGCCCGAAGCCGAAGACGCTGTGGTGCTGACTTTCGACGTGCCGCCCGCGCTGGCCGACACGTTTCGCTTCGCAGCGGGCCAGCACCTGACCCTGCGCGCGCAGATAGCCGGGCGGGACGTGCGCCGCTCGTATTCGATCTGCGCTGGCCCGGGCGAGGCCCTGCGCGTGGGCGTGCGGCGTGTGGCCGGTGGCGTGTTTTCGAACTGGCTGCACACGCAGTTGAAGGCCGGCGACGCCGTCGAGGCGATGGCCCCGCTGGGCAGCTTTGGCACCGCGCTGGCAGCCCGGCCGCGCCATGTGCTGGCCGTGGCCGGTGGCAGCGGCATCACGCCCGTCCTGGCCATCTTGCAGGCCGCGCTGGCGGCCGACGACCGCACGCGCTGCACGCTGCTGTACGGGAACCGCAGCGCAGCGTCTGCGATGTTCAAGGACACGCTGCACGACCTGAAGAACCGCCACCTGGCGCGGCTGTCGCTGCACAGCGTCTATTCGCGCGACGAGGTGGACGCGCCGTGGAATGCCGGGCGCATCGACGGTGAAAAGATCGCCACGTTGCTGCGCCTGTCGGGCGCCGTGGACGCTGCTTTCGTCTGCGGTCCGCACGCGATGAACGACGCGGTGGACGCGGCGCTGCAGGCCTGCGGCGTGCCGGCCGAACGCATCCACATCGAGCGCTTCGGTGTGCCGCCGGCGGTGGCTGCAGCCGCCGCCGCGCAGCCCGCAGCCGGGGCGGGCACCACCGGCGACGCCGCCGTCGCCCGCATCCGCATCGTGCGCGACGGCCTGACCCGCGAGATGGACTTCCTGCCCGGCGATGCCAACGTGCTGGCTGCCGCCGAACGCGCAGGGCTGGACGTGCCCTATTCCTGTCAGTCGGGCGTTTGCGCCACCTGCCGGGCTCGCGTGCAGACCGGCCAGGTTCAGATGGCGCGCAACTTCGCACTCAGCCCCGACGAGGTGGCCGCCGGCTTCGTGTTGACCTGCCAGGCGCACCCGCTGACGGACCGCGTCACGCTGTCTTTCGACGAGCGCTAGCCGCCACCGTGGCCCGCCCCCGTTCAGCCGGTTTCGACGGCCAGCGCGAGCAGATCCTGGCCGCTGCGGCAGAACTGTTCGCCACGCGCGGCTACACCGCCACCACGGTGCAGGGCGTGGCCGCTGCCTGCGGCATTTCCAAGGCCACGCTGTACCACTACGTCAGCGACAAGCACGGCCTGCTGGTGCAGATCAGCACCGGCCACGTGGCGCGGCTGGAAGCCTTGGTGGTGCAGGTCGAAACGCAAGGCCTGCCGCCCGAGGCGCACCTGCGTGAACTGATCCACCGCTTCATGCAGGCTTATGCCAGCGCGCAGAACGAGCACCGCGTGCTGACCGAAGACGTGAAGTTCCTGGCCGACGCCGACCGCGAACGCGTGCAAGCCGGTCAGCGCCGCGTGGTGGCGGCCTATGCCGACGCGGTGGCCGCGCTGCGCCCCGAACTGCGTGCGGCCGGCCTGCACAA
>JANMZP010000243.1:0-2761 GCA_031383435.1 Betaproteobacteria bacterium
GCTACTATGCCGAGACGGCGGGCGTCGACGGATTTCGCTTCGATCTCGCGACGACGCTCGGCCGTCGCGATGACGGGTTCGATCCCGCGGCGCCGCTGTTGCAGTGGATCGCGCAGGATCCCTTGCTGCGCGACTTGAAGCTGATCGCGGAACCCTGGGACGTCGGGCCAGGCGGACATCGCCTCGGTGCATTCCCGCCCGGATGGGGGGAGTGGAACGACCGCTTTCGCGACGCGGCGCGGCGCTTCTGGCGCGGCGACGCCGCGCTCGCCGGCGAACTCGCCACACGTTTCGCGGGCTCCGCCGACGTCTTCGCCGCTCGTTCGCGCCCGCCTTCGCGGTCCGTGAATTTCGTCACCGCGCACGACGGGTTTACCCTCGCCGACCTCGTCGCGTACACGACGAAGCACAACGAAGCGAACGGCGAGGGCAACCGCGACGGCAGCGACGGCAACGCGTCGTGGAATCACGGCATCGAAGGGCCGACGTCCGACCCCGTGGTCCGGGCGGCGCGCGAGCGCGACATCCGCAACCTGCTGGCGACGCTGCTGCTGTCGCGCGGCACGCCGATGCTGGCGATGGGCGACGAGCTCGGACGCACGCAGCAAGGCAACAACAACGCGTACGCACAGGACAACGCGCTGACCTGGATCGATTGGGACCGCGCCGATAGGGGCCTGCTGCACTTCACCCGCCAGGTGCTGGCGTTGCGCCGCGCGTGGCTGCCGCTGGGGCCGCAGTGGTACACCGGCCTGGCGGATGCCAAGGGCCTGGCTGACCTGGCCTGGCTGCGCCGCAATGGCCAGGCCCTGAATGACTGGGACTGGACCCAATCGGCCTCGCGCGTGCTGGGGGCCTTGATCGGTGCGCCCGGCCACGGCAGCGGCCCGCTGCTGTTGCTGTTCAATGCCGAGCCACAGGACACGCCCTTCAGCCTGCCCGCCGGCCCCTGGCGCTGCCTGCTCGACAGCAGCCTGCCGGCCGTGCCCGAGCACCCGGCGGTGCCGCAGCCCCTGGCCAGCCCGCAAGGGTCGACCTCGGTTTTCCATTCCAGCTACCCCTTGCCGGCCCGCAGCGTGGTGCTGCTGGCCCGCCCCCCTGGCTTCACTGGCTGAGAGGCTCCAAGACCATGCCCAAGCGATTCCCCCGCGCCAGCGGCGTGCTGCTGCACCCCACCAGCCTGCCCGGCCCCCACGGCAGCGGTGACCTGGGCCCCGCTGCCCACCACTTTGTCGACTGGCTGCACAGTGCCGGCCAGCGCCTGTGGCAGATGCTGCCGCTGGGCGGTATCGGCCCCGGCAACTCGCCCTACATGAGCAGCTCGGCGTTTGCCGGCAACCTGCTGTTGATCGACCTGGCCGAGCTGCAGCAGCGCGGCTGGCTGGACGCCGGCGCACTGGCCGCACCGCCAATGGCCGACCCGCACCGCATCGACTTTGCGACGATGGTGCCGTGGCGAATGCAGCGTCTGGCCGCCGCTGCCGCCGAATTTGCTGCAACCGCCAGCCCCGACGACCGCCAGGACTTCGACGCTTTCTGCACCGACCAGGCCGACTGGCTGGACGACCACGCGCTGTTCATGGCCCTGTGCGATGCCTTCGACTGGTCCGACTGGTCAAGCTGGCCCGGTGGCCTGGCCCAGCGCCGCCCGGCCGCGCTGGCCGCTGCGCGCACCCAACACGCGGCACGCATCGATTTCTTCCGCTTTTGCCAGTGGTGCTTCTTCCGCCAGTGGTCGGCGCTGCGCGCCCATGCCCATGCCAAAGGCATCCAGATCGTCGGCGACGCGCCGATCTTCATCGCCCACCAGAGCGCCGAGGTCTGGGCCCGCCAAGACCTTTTCGAGCTGGACGAGACCGGCCGCCCGACCGTGGTGGCCGGCGTGCCGCCCGACTACTTCAGCGCCGACGGCCAGCGCTGGGGCAACCCGCTCTACCGCTGGCCAGCGCATGCCGCCGAGGGTTATGCGTGGTGGATACAGCGCCTGCGCCGCACGCTGGCGTTGGTGGACATCGTGCGCATCGACCACTTCCGTGGCTTTGCCGACTACTGGGAGATCCCCGCCAGCGCGCCTACCGCCATCACCGGCCGCTGGTTGCCCGGGCCGGGCATGGCGCTGTTCGACGCCATCGGCACCGCCCTGGGCCCGCTGCCGCTGATCGCCGAGGATCTGGGCGTGCTGTCGCGCGCCGTGCAGCAACTGCTGCAAGCCAGCGGCTTCCCAGGCATGGCGATCCTGCAGTTCGCCTTTGGCGACGGCCCGGCCAACCCCTTTCTGCCGCACAACCACCACCCACACAGCGTGGTCTACACCGGCACCCACGACAACGACACCACCACCGGCTGGTGGGCCGCCGCCAGTGAGCATGAGCGCCACCACGCCCGTGCCTACCTGGCCACCGATGGCCACGACATCGCCTGGGCGATGATGCGTGCGGCCTGCGCGTCGGTGGCCGACACCGTGGTGCATCCGCTGCAGGACGTGCTGACGCTGGCCAGCGAACACCGCATGAACCTGCCCGGCAGCGCCGCGGGCTGGTGGGCCTGGCGCTTCGAATGGAGCCAGGTCCACCCCTGGCACGGCCAGCGGCTACTCGACATGACCCGTTTGTTCGGCCGCCTGCCGCAGCAGCCCTGAGCCGATCGCCCTGCCACGCGGCGAATCGCCATCGAGATAGGGGCCGTCATCGCTGACCGGACCCCTCCCACACCACCCGGCATGCGGGTCCGCACCGGGCGGTTCGAGAAGTTGAGGTCAAGA
>JANMZP010000031.1:0-2380 GCA_031383435.1 Betaproteobacteria bacterium
TACCCTGAACGGGATGCTGTCACCGCGCGCCTGGTTCAAGGCCTGGTGGCAAAGCCGCCTGCCGCTGACCGACACCTGGGTGCTGGGCCAGCGCAACGTCTACATCCTGCCGACCCGGGCCGGCCTGACCTTCGCTGGCACGCTGGCGGTGATGATGCTGGCTTCGATCAACTACCAACTGAACCTGGGCTTTGCGCTGACCTTCCTGCTGGTCGGCGCGGCCCTGGTGTCCATGCACATGACCCACGGCAACCTGCGCGGGTTGACGCTGCACCTGCGCCCCGCCGGCCCCGGCCACGCGGTCTGTGCCGGTGAGGCGGCGGTGCTGGAAGTCGTCATCACCAACCCCGGCCGCGAACGGGTGGCGCTGGCCCTGCACTTCGAAGACCGCAGCGCCCACGGCCGGGCTTTCGACTGGAGCGACGCACCGGCGCAGGGCCAGACCACGGCCCACGTCAGCATCACGCCGCCGCGTCGCGGCTGGCACGCGGTGCCGGCGATGGTGGTGGAAACCGTCTTCCCCTTCGGCCTGTTCCGCGCCTGGACGGTATGGCGGCCGGCCGCCCGCGTGCTGGCCTGGCCCCGACCCGAAGCCGCGCCGCCGGCCCTGCCCAGCGGCGGCACATCCGCGTCTGACGAACGTGCCACCCAGCGCAGCAGCGGCAGCGAACTGGAGGGCGTGCGGCCCTGGCGGCGCGGCGACAGCATGCGCCAGGTGGCGTGGAAGAAGGTGGCGCGCAGCGGCGAACTGGTCAGCCGCGAAACCACCGGGACCGTGCAGCGTGAACTGTGGCTGGACTGGGCCGATGCACACGCCAGCGATGTCGAACTGCGCCTGTCACGCCTGGCCGCCTGGGCGCTGCAGGCCGAACGCGAAGGCCGCATCTGGGGCCTGCGTCTGCCCGCTGGCGCACTGCCGCCCGGCCAGGGCGACGCCCAGCGCCGCGCCGCGCTGGACCTGCTGGCGCTGCACCCATGAGCCCCGCCCGGCCGCCCGAAGGGGCTCGCACCGCCGTGCGCAGCCCGCAGGTTTCCCGGTGACCCGCCTGCAAGCCTGGCGTGAACGCGCGCAGCACCTGCCGCGCGACACCCGCGACACCCTGTTCAACCTGGCCGTGCTGGCCTGGGCCAGCGCACCGCATCTGCTGCACCTGCCGCTGTGGTGCGGCGGGCTCACCGTGGCCCTGCTGCTGTGGCGCGCCCGGCTGGCCGTGGTGGGTGCCGCCCTGCCCGGCCGCTGGCTGATTGCCGCCGTGCTGGTGCTGGCCGCGGCGCTGACGCTGTGGGGCGAAAACACCCTGCTGGGCAAGGAAGCCGGCATCACCATGCTGGTGGTGCTGATGGCGCTGAAGACGCTGGAATTGCGCGCCCGGCGCGACGCGCTGGTGGTCTTCTTCCTGGGCTTCTTCCTGGTGCTGACCAACTTCCTGTATTCGCAGTCGCTGCTGACCGGCCTGTGGCTGCTGGTGGCGGTGTGGGGCCTGCTGACCGCGCTGGCGCTGTCGCACATGCCAGTGGGCCGGCCGCCGCTGCTGCGCGCCGGCAAGGTGGCCGCGCGCGCCGCGCTGTGGGGCCTGCCGCTGATGCTGCTGCTGTTCGTGCTGTTCCCGCGCATCGGCCCGCTGTGGGGCTTGCCGCAGGACGCCGCCGGGCGCACCGGCCTGTCGGGCACGCTGCGCCTGGGCGGTGTGGCCAGCCTGGCCGAAGACGACGCCATCGCGATGCGCATCCGCTTCTTCGGCCGGGTGCCGCAGCCCGAACAGCTGTACTTCCGCGGTCCCGTGCTGAGCAGCTTCGACGGCCGTGAATGGACGCGCCTGGTGCCCAACTTCCCGGCCGCGCAGCGTCCGCGTCTGGAACTGGAGGTGCGCGGTGAACCGCTGGCCTACGAGGTGACCGTCGAGCCCAATCGCCTGCCCTTGCTGCCGCTGCTGGAACTGACGCCCGACAGCCCGGCCGACGCGCCGCAGGCCGATGGTTGGCTGTTGACACTGCGCCCCGATGCGCAGTGGCAGCTGGACCGCCCGGTCATCGAACGCCTGCGCGTCACCGCCCGCGCCTGGCTGGACCACCGCCACGGCCCGCGCAGCGAAGTGCCCGGCCTGCGCGATCTGCTGGACCTGCCGCCGCGCGCCAACCCGCGCACCCTGCAGTGGGCCGCGCAACTGCGAGCCCAGCCGGCGCTGCAAGGGGCCGACGCGCGCACGCTGGCCGATGCGGTGCTGCGTTTCATCCGCGCCGGCGACTACACCTACACGCTGGAGCCCGGCCCGTATGGAGGCCCGGGCACCACCGGCAACGACGCCATCGACGAGTTCTGGCTCGACCGCAAGCTGGGCTTCTGCGAGCACTACGCCAGCGCCTTCGTCGTCATCATGCG
>JANMZP010000262.1:0-52106 GCA_031383435.1 Betaproteobacteria bacterium
ATGGACTGGACCAACAAGAACGTCGCGCCCGCCAAGGTTGTCACCTTGGGCGAGGAAGTCGAAGTCATGGTTCTGGAAATCGACGAAGACAAGCGCCGCATCAGCCTGGGCATGAAGCAGTGCAAGGCCAACCCGTGGGAAGAGTTCAGCTCCAACGTGAAGCGCGGCGACAAGGTCAAGGGCCCGGTCAAGTCGATCACCGACTTCGGCGTGTTCATCGGCCTGACCGCTGGCATCGACGGCCTGGTGCACCTGTCCGACCTGTCATGGCACGAGCCGGGCGAGGCCGCGGTGCGCAACTACAAGAAGGGCCAGGAAGTCGAAGCCCTGGTGCTGGCCATCGATGTGGAACGCGAACGCATCAGCCTGGGTATCAAGCAGATGGACGTCGATCCGTTCACCAGCTTCACCACGCTGAACGACCGCGGTGCGGTGGTCGAAGGCAAGGTCAAGTCGGTGGACCCGCGTGGTGCCGAGATCCAGCTGAACGAAGACGTGACCGGCTACCTGCGTGCCTCTGAAATCAGCGCCGATCGCGTCGAAGACGCACGCAACGTGCTGAAGGAAGGCGACGAAGTGACCGTGATGGTGATCAACGTCGACCGCAAGATGCGTTCGATCCAGCTCAGCATCAAGCAAAAGGACAACGCCGATGCCCAGCAAGGCATGCAGGCGCTGCGCCAGAACAGCGAGCGTGAAAACGCTGGCACCACCAGCCTGGGCGCCCTGCTGCGCGCCAAGCTGGACAACCGTCCGGAGTAAATCCCGGCGCGCCGGCCCTGCGCTTGCGGGGCCGGCATCCCTACCTGAAGCCCGCAGCCGCCCCTTGGTGTCTGCGGGCTGTTTCCTGAACTGAACCCGCCCAGCCCACGCCGCCCGACATGACCCGATCCGACCTCGTCACCCGCCTGGCCGAGCGCTTCGCGCAGCTCACGCAACGTGACACCGAGTTCGCCGTGAAGACCATCATCGACGCGATGTCCGATGCCCTGGCGCGCGGCCACCGCATCGAGATCCGTGGCTTCGGCAGCTTCAGCATCAACCGCCGCCCGCCCCGCGTGGGACGCAACCCGCGCAGCGGCGAGCAGGTCGTCATCCCCGAAAAGTTGGTGCCTCATTTCAAGCCGGGCAAGGCCTTGCGCGAGGCCGTCGATGCCCAGGCACCGGCCCGGTCCGAAAGCGAAAGCGCCTGAGTCGTGCGCCTTCTTGTCTGGCTCTTCCGGGCCTTCGTCTTCTTCACCCTGTTCGCGTTCGCGCTGAACAACCAGCAGTCCACCACCGTGCACTGGTTCTTCGGTGCCGAGTGGCGCGCGCCACTGGTCATCATCGTGCTGGTGGCCTTCGCTGCCGGTTGCGCCATCGGCGTGCTGGCGATGGCGCCCGCCTGGTGGCGCCACCGCCGTGTGGCCCGGCGCCACACCCCTGCGGCCGGGGCCAAAGCAGTGGCCCCGCCGACGGTGCAGATGCCTTCGGGCTTCGGCCCCGACCCGGCCCACCCGCCGCGCGACGGCCTGTAGCCCGGCCGCAACCCCGCGAATCAACGCGAACACAAGCCGACAGACGCAAACACACGCATGGGCTTCGAGCTGCAATGGCTGCTGATCGGCCTGCCCCTGGCCTTTGCCTTGGGCTGGATGGCTTCGCGCTTCGACCTGCGCCAGCTCAAGCGTGAACGCCAGGACGCGCCGCGCGCTTACTTCAAGGGTTTGAACCTGCTGCTGAACGAACAGCAGGACAAGGCCATCGACGCTTTCATCGAGGCCGTGCAGAACGACCCCGACACCACCGAATTGCACTTCGCACTGGGCAATCTGTTCCGCCGACGCGGCGAATTCGAACGCGCGGTGCGCGTGCACCAGCACCTGCTGGGCCGCTCGGACCTGCGCGCCGGTGACCGCGACCGCGCGCAGCGGGCGCTGGCCCAGGACTACATGAAGGCCGGCCTGTTCGACCGGTCAGAAGCCGCCTGGCGCGAGTTGCTGGGCACCCATTTCGAAGGCGAGGCGCAGTTGGCGCTGCTGTCGCTGTACGAACGCTCGCACGACTGGGCCAACGCGGTGGCCATGGCGCAGCAGCTGGAACAGGCTGGCAGCGGTTCGTTCACGACCCGCATCGCCCACGGCGAATGCGAGCTGTGCGAAGCGGCCGACGCGCGCGGCGACACCCGCGCCGGCGACGCCGCACTGGCCCGCGCGCGATCTGCCGCACCGCAAGCCACACGGCCGCTGCTGCTGACCGGCCAACGCCAGCTGCGCAGCGGCGATGCGGCCGGCGCGCTGCGCAGCTGGGACGCGCTGCGCGAACAGCACCCGCTGGCCTTCCTGCTGGTGGTCGCCGACTACCTGAAGGCCGCGCAGCAATGCGGGCTGACCGCCCAGGCCCAGGCCGCCATCAGCCTGGCTTTCGAGCAGACGCCGGCCGTTGAACTGTTGACCGCCCTGCAGGCACTGGACGGCGAGCCGGCCGCCGCCCACTTGCCGCGCTTGCTGACCCAGTTGCGCGAACACCCCAGCCTGTCGGCCGCGCAGATGCTGCTGGCCGTGCCGCCGCAAGACTGGACACCCGAGGCCTGGCAGGCCATCCGCCAGGCCCTGGCGCGCAGCGCCGGCCCGCTGCAGCGCTACCGCTGCGCCGCCTGCGGCTTCGAGGCGCAGCGCTACTTCTGGCAATGCCCGGGCTGCTTGAACTGGGACAGCTACCCGACCCAGCGCATCGACGCGCTGTGAAATCAGGCCCGCGCTGACGGGCCCGTTCAGCGCCCCATCTGCGCGTCCAGCAAGGCCAGCACATCAGCCCGACCGGGCACCTGGCCCTTGCCGCCGATGCTGGCCACGCGGCCCGGCCCGGTGATGCCGGCCAGACCCGGGTCGTGGTCGCAATAGATGCCCAGCGTGGGCCGGCCCAGTGCGGCGGCCAGGTGGGTGAAGCCGGTGTCCAGCCCCACCACCTGGCGCGCGCCGGCCAACACCGCAGCCATGTCGCCGACCTTCAGGAAGGGCGGCACGTCGCCTTCGCAACTGGCCGCGATGTTCTCGGCCAGGCTCTGTTCATCGGGCGCGCCCCACAACACCACCGGCGTCATGCCGCGTTCCAGCAGGCGATTGCCCAGCGCCACCCACTGGCGTTCGGGCCAGTGCTTGGAAGCCCGGCTGGCATTCGGAATCAACACGGCGTAGTCGCCGCCGCGTGGTGCCCAGGTGGCGGCCGGTGCGCGGATGCCGAACTCGGGCGCCCCGGTCGGCACCGCGTAGCGCAAATGGGCCGCCGCCAGCTGACGGCAGCGCTGCACGGCCTGCAAAGTCTTGGCCACCGGCGCAGTGTGGCGGTACAGCCAGGCGGCAGCCGGTTCGCGGGCGCTGTCGCCGTCGTAACCCACCACCGCCGCGCCGGTCTGGCGGGCCCACAGCGCACTTTTCAGCAGGCCCTGCAGGTCCAGCACACGGTCGTAGCCGCCCTGCCGCAATTCATCGCGCAGCGCGCCCATCGCCGCCCAGGTGTCGCGCTTGAACAGCGCCCGGCGCCACTTGCGCCACTGCAGGGGCAAGACGCGGCGCACGCCAGGGTGCATCTGCGGGATGGCGACATAAGGTGCTTCCACCAGCCAGTCGATCTGCGCCCCCGCGTGGTGGCGGTGGATGTCGCTGATGACCGGCAGGGCGTGCACCACGTCGCCCATCGACGAGGTCTTGACGATCAGCAGTTTCAGCGTCATCGCTGGCGCGCTTCAGCCACCAGCACGGGGTTGAAGCGCGGGTCGTTGTACATCTTGAACTGGCGGTAGACCTTGAAGTAGGCACGGCCAGCCGCCGCATCGGCCAGCAGTGCGTCGAAGCAGCCCCCCAGGTCGGCGCGTTGCTGCTGCAGGCGTTCCAGCTTGACGCGGCTGGTGGCCCGGTGGGCCTCGTCGGCGTCGCTGCGCAAGGTCTGCGCGCGCATGGCCTGCGCCTTCAGCGCCATGATCGACAGCCGGTCGATCATGCTGCCCGCCGTTTCGCTGTTCAGCCGGGCACCGGCCGGCACGCGTGACTGCGGCGCGTCGCTGCGCGCCGATGTGGCGTCAACCAGCCCCAGCGCCAGCAGCAAGATCTCGTCGACCCGTTCGGTGGCATCGTTGCGGGCCTGGTTGTAGCCGTCGATGGCGCGCTTGTTGGCCGCGATCTCGGCGGCGGACACCGTGGTCCGCCGCGCCAGGTCTTCTTCCGCCCACAGCAGGCTGTTGCAGCGGTGGTTGGCTTGCACCCAGTGCCACATTCCGGCACCGGTTTCGGCGGCTTGGGCACGGGGCCAGTCGGGGCTGGCGAGCAGTTGGTCGTGCAAGGCCAGCACGGCGGCGGCGCGGGGCAAGTCGGGCTGGTTGTCCAAGGCAGTCGTCATCGTTCGCGCTGTCAGAATGGCTGCAGATTATGTGCCGTCCATGCCCCTGAGCCGAGACCCCGGCGCGCCGCCTCTGCCGCCCCTGCCGCCTGCCAGCCGCCGCCCGTTGATCGTCCGCCTGCGCAACTGGGTCGGTGATGTGACACTGGCCGTGCCCACGCTGCGCCGGCTGGAGGAGGCCGGCTACGAGCTGCATTTGATCGGCAAGGGCTGGGCCCGCGACCTGCTGGCCGGCCACGGCTGGGCCGTGCACGCGCTGCCCAAAACGCTGGGCGAGCGCATCACGCAGCTGCGGCGCTTGAAGGTCGAAGCGCTGGCCGTCGATGCCCACTTCACGCGCCGCCTGAACGCCTTGTGCCTGCCCGATTCTTTTTCCAGTGCGCTCGAGTTCCGCATGGCCGGCTTGCGCGCTTTGGGGCATGCGCACGAGGGCCGCAGCCTGCTGCTGGCCCGCGCCCTGCCCCTGCCGCGCACGCTGCACGCGCTGCAGGTTTACTGGCAGATGGGGGACGCGCTGCTGGGCGCCGCGGCGCCTTTGCCCGATGCGATCGGACTGCGCGTGAGCCACGCCCACCGCGCGCAGGCGCAGGCGCTGCGCGAAGCCCACGGCATCGCGCGCGGCAGCATCTTCATCTGCCCGTTTGCCGGCGGCACCTGGGCGCAGCAGGACAAGACCTGGCCCGCCTTCCCCGACTTCGCCGCGCAGGCGCTGCCCGTCTTCGGCCGCCGCGTGGTGGTCTGCCCGGGGCCTGGTGAAGAAGCCGTGGCGCAAGAACACTTCAGCAGCGCGACGGTGCTGAACGGCGTCGGCCTGGGCACCTATGCGGCGCTGTTGCAGGACGCGGCGCTGATGGTCGCCAACGACACCGGCCCGGGCCACATGGCCGCTGGGGTGGACACGCCGCTGGTGTCGGTGCTGGGCCCCAGCGACCCGGCGCTGTGGCGGGCCTGGGGACGGGCGGTGCAGCTGGTCCAAGGTGCGCGGGGTTGGCCAGATGCCCAAGCCGTCACCCAGGCTGTGCGGCGCGCGCTGGCGCAGCGCTGAGGACAGTTTCGGCGGGGGGCATCCCCCGCCAGGGGCACCCGCCTGGGGGCCCCCGCCGGCCCGCCTGCCGGGGGAATGACGGCGCGCGGCTGGGCTTGAAAAATGCGATCCAGCCCGATGCACAACACATGAAGCGACGGGCTGTTTTCCGTTTCAACCCCTTCCACCGACATCCAGCCATCCAGGAGAAGCACCATGTTCCGTACCCTCATCGCCACCGTGCTCGCCGTCTTCGCGTTGAACGCCTTCGCGGCCGCCGACGCCAACCAGGCCAGCCGCGCCGAACTCGAAACCGTCAAGGGCATCGGCCCGGGGCTGTCGGGCAAGATCGTCAAGGCCCGCGAAACCGGCCCCTTCAAGAGCTGGGGCGACCTGGTCGACCGCGTGGGCGGCATCGGCACGAGCAATGCACCCAAGCTGTCACAGGCCGGCTTGACCGTTGCCGGTGCGGCCTACGACGGCACGGCCGCCGCGCCGGCCAAGGCCGCAAACGCCGCAAACGCCGCAAACGCCGCAAAGACCGCCAAGTCCACCCCGGCCGGCAAAGAGGGCCGCCCGGCGAAGACCACCAAGAAGGCGACCGAAGCGGCCTGAACCGGGGCCGCTGGGCCTGCGCTCAGGGCAGCGCAAAGTCCGGCGTAACGCCAGCGCCCAGCGCCGCGGTGCCGGCCGCAGCCGGGGCTCCGGCAGGCTGAACCTGCCGGGGCGCGCCCCAGCCGAAGAAGCGCAGCACTTCGGCCTTGCGCGCATCGGTGTCGGCCTCGCCCAAGGCCATCAGTTCGCGCGTGTACGGTGCCTCGAACAGCAGATAGCTGGCCAGCGCCGCACCGCGCGCCTGGTCGCCGGAACCACCCACGCCCACGCCACGCAGCAAGGCGCGCACCGGCGCCGGCAGCGCCCCCAGGTGGCGCGCGGCGATGTCGTCCAGGCGCTGGGTGGGTGCGATGACCAGCGCTTCCAGCGGCCGCAGATCGGTGTCATTCACCACCGTGGCGGGCAGCAGCGACAGGGTGCGGTTGATGCGGCGCATGCGCTCCACATCCACGGCCAGAGCGTCCAGGAAGATGCTTGACATGGCGTGGCCGGCAATCTGCGCCAGGTTGGGGTAGCCGGCATCGGCCACCACCCGCCCGGCGGGTTCATGCAGGCGCCCGGCACCGATGACCAGCAAGCGTTGCGCGCCCAGGTGGATGGCCGGCGACAGCGGCGCGGTCTGGCGCATCGAACCGTCGCCAAACCAGCCGGCGTGGCCCGCAGCCGTCAGCGCAGTGGCCGGGAACACGAAAGGAATGGCCGATGAGGCCAGCAAATGGGCCTGCGTGATGGGGCCCTGCAGGGCCAGCCGCTGCGAACGTTGCCAGGGTGCGATCGGCACCGCGCTGTCGTAGAAGGTGCAGTGCTCGCCAGTGGTGTAGCTGGACGCCGTGACGGCCGCCGCGCGCAAATGGCCCTGCGCGAACATCGTGGGCAGGCGGTCCAGGGGCACCAGCCGTTCCAGCAGCCCCTGCAGCGGCGTGTTGTCCAGCAGGGACTTCGGACGTGCCCGCCGCCAGCGGGCGATCACCCAGCCCACCGAGACCATCGTCAACCACTGCGCGCCGCTGCGGATCACGCCCAGCGAATCAGCCCGGTAGACCTGGTCGGCGCTGAAGTTCTCCCAGACCTGGGCGATCTTTTCGATGGCGGCTTCGTGGTCGTCGGCATGGCAGGCCAACGCCATGGCGTTCAGCGCCCCGGCCGAGGTGCCGCAGATGACGCCGTAGGGATTGATCGACCCCGTCCGCAGACCCTGGGCGGGCAGCGACTCGCGCCGCAAGCGGCTGATGGCGCGCAGCACGCCCACCTGGTAGGCGGCGCGGGCACCGCCACCGCTCAGGACCAAAGCGGTGAGGGGTGCTTCGTGCATGCACGCACTCTAGGCGCGCGCACGGGCTGGCAGCCCACCGAATACGGGCCCCAGAGTCGCCCTATTTGTCCTTGCCGTGGCCTTTGTCGTGGTCCTTGTCTTTGTCGTGACCCTTGCCGTGGCCCTTGCCATGACCCTTGCCGTGATCGTCGTGGTCCCGATCACCCCGGCCCTTGGCATGCGGCCGCACGTGCTCGCCGTACCAGCGCTCTTCCACGAAATACACCGGCACGCCACAGGCGCGGTACGCGCCGCAGTGGCGGCGCCAGTCCTTGCGATGACCAGGCGGCACCCACAGGTAGACCGGTTCCGGCTGAACCTGAATCGCCGGAGGCCGAATGATGATCACCGGCTGCTGCACCACCACCTGCGGTTGCGGAAAGCGACCGATGTCAACACGCCCGTAAACACCGGGCTGGCTGATGCCGATGGACACACCGACGTCGGTGGCGTGCGCCGCGGAAAGGGGCACCAAGGTGGCGGCCAACAGGGCCAGGCTTGCAATCTTCTTCATGAGCGCTCTCCTTCAATGTGAACGGCTACCGCTGTACAACGCACCGCACCGCATTCTGGATGTCGGCCGGGGCACCCTCTTTCATTCGTACACAACCGTTGCACGTCCGCCATGCGCCAGGCTGCGCCAGCGGCCCAGCGCCTCGTCGCAGGGCCAGAAGCGGGCGTCTTCGCCCAGTTCGATCTCGGCGGTGGCGCTGCTGCGCTGCAGGCGCAGGCGTATCGCCAGACCCTGGCGCAGTTCACCCTGGTCGGTGGCCACGCGCTTGGCCGGCCACAGGCGCAGCACGTCGGCCACCGGCGGGGTGTTGCCGTTGATGTCGACGGCGATGTAGCGCCCGAAACGCGCACGCGCCGCAGCCAGGTCCCAGACCTGCAGCACGTTCAAGCGCACGCCACCCGAGAAGCGGTCTTGCTGCAATTTGCCCTGCACGATGACGAGCTGGTCTTCCACCATCAGTTCGCGCTGGTTTTCGATGACCTCGTCGTTCACCACCGCCTCAACGGCCTCGCTGCCGTCGTCGAGCTTGAAGATCAGCACCTTGCCGCGCTGGCCGTTGACGGTGCGCGCATCGGTCACGATACCGGCCATCACCTGCGCCTCGCCCGGCCCACGGCGGGCCGCAGCGGCGGCGGCCAGTTCGGTCAGTGGCGTGCGGGCGATCCGCTGCACCTCGTCGCGCCAGGCGTCGAACAGATGCCCCGACAGAAAGAAACCCAACGCGGCCTTCTCTTGCATCAGGCGTTCACGCACATCCCACGGTGCCACGTTGACCAAGGCCGGTTCCTGGGTGCTGCTGCCGTGGCCGTCACCCGCGCCGTCACCATCGCCCATGTCGAACAAGCCGCCTTGCAGTGCGTTGGCCTCTTGCGTGTCAGCCCACTCGAAAGCCAGGCCCACGCTGGCCAGCGTGGCTGCGCGGTCGGCATGCAGCAGATCAAACGCACCCGCCTTGACCAGCGCTTCCACCGCGCGCTTGTTGACGGCCTTGCGGTCGACGCGGGCGCAGAAATCGAACAGGCTGCGGAAGGGCCCGCCACCTTTTCCGCTGCGGCCTTCACGCGCCGCCACGATGGCCTCGGTGGCACCCTGCCCCGAACCCTTGATGGCACCCAGGCCGTAGCGCACACGGCTGTCGCTGACCGGCTCGAAGCGCAAGGTGCCCTGATTGATATCGGGCGCATCGAAGGTCACACCAAAGATCTTGGCGTCGTTCAACAGCACCTTCAGCTTGTCGGTGTTGTCGGCCTCGATGGTCATGTTGGCGGCGTAGAACTCGGCCGTGCAATGCACCTTGATCCAGGCCGTGTGGTACGCCAACAAGGAATACGCGGCGGCGTGGCTCTTGTTGAAGCCGTAGCCCGCGAACTTCTCCATCAGGTCGAAGACCTCGTCGGCCTTCTCGGCATCGATCTTCTGCTTCGCGGCACCCTCGCGGAAGATGCTGCGGTGGTTCGCCATCTCCTCGGCGTTCTTCTTGCCCATCGCGCGGCGCAGCATGTCGGCGCCGCCCAGGCTGTAGCCGCCCAGCACCTGGGCCGACTGCATCACTTGTTCCTGATAGACGAAAATACCGTAGGTTTCATCCAACACCGGTGCCAGCAGCGGGTGCGGGTAGAGGATGTCTTCCTTGCCGGCCTTGCGCGCGCAAAAACTGGGGATGTTCTCCATCGGACCCGGCCGGAACATGGCGTTCAGCGCAATCAGGTCTTCCAGCCGTGTCGGCTTGGCTTCACGCAACATGGCCTGCATGCCACGGCTTTCAAACTGGAAGACCGCTTCGGTCAGGCCGTCAGTGAACAGCTTGTAGACGCGGGCGTCGTTGAGCGGTATGGCTTCGTAATTGAAGTCAGCCAATTTGGGTCGGCGCGCGCGGATGCTGTTCTTGGCCAACTCCAGAATGGTCAGCGTGGCCAAGCCCAAAAAGTCGAACTTCACCAGTCCGATGGACTCGACGTCGTCCTTGTCGAACTGGCTGACCGCGCTGTCGCTGCCCGGCTGCTGGTACAGCGGGCAGAAGTCGGTGATCTTGCCCGGCGCGATCAGCACGCCACCGGCGTGCATACCGATATTGCGCACCAGGCCTTCCACCCGCGTGGCCAGGCGCAACAGCTCGGCCACCTCTTCTTCGGCGGCTTCGCGCTGTGCCAGTTCGGGCACTTCCTGGCGCACGTAGATCAGGCCCGGGTCGGGCTTCTCGGGCACTGGCGCGAGCGTGTAGGTCTTGCCCGGCAGCCCCGGCACCAGCTTGGCCACGCTGTCAACCTGGCCGTAGCCCATGCCCAGCACGCGGCCCACGTCGCGCAGCGCGGCCTTGCTGGCCATGGTGCCGAAGGTGGCGATCTGGCTCACCGCCTCGCGGCCGTACTTGTCTTTCACGTACTCGATGACGCGGTCGCGGTTGGCCTGGCAGAAGTCGATGTCGAAGTCGGGCATCGACACGCGTTCGGGGTTCAGGAAACGCTCGAACAGCAGCTTGTAGTGCAGCGGGTCGAGGTCGGTGATGAACAGCGCATAGGCCACCAGCGAACCGGCGCCCGAGCCGCGGCCCGGGCCCACCGGGCAGCCGTTCTGCTTGGCCCAGACGATGAAGTCCGAAACGATCAGGAAGTAGCCCGGGAAGCCCATCTTGATGATGGTCGTCAGTTCGAATTCCAGCCGATCGACGTAGGTCGCGCGCTGCTGTTCGCGCTTGGCCGGGTCGGGGTACAGCGCCTGCAGGCGCTTGTCCAGGCCGTCGTGCGAGGCCTGGCGGAAATAGGCTTCGATGGGCATGCGCGGACCGCCCTCGCGTTCGCCTTTTTCGCCATCGATGAAGGGTGTCGGGAAGTCGGGCAGCTGCGGCTTGCCCAGCACCAGCTGCAGGTTGCAGCGCTGCGCAATGAGCAGCGTGTTGGCGATGGCCGACGGCACATCGGCGAAACGCTGGACCATCTGCGCGGCGTTCTGGAAATGCTGCTCGCGGGTGAACCGTTTGGCGCGCCGCGGGTTGGCCAGCGTTTCGCCTTCGGCGATGCAGACCCGCGCCTCGTGGGCTTCGAAGTCGCTGGCTTCAAGAAACTGGATCGGGTGGGTGGCCACCACCGGCAGGCCCAGCCGCGCGGCCAGCGGCACGGCGGCGCGGACGTGGGTCTCGTTGGTGGGCAGGCCGGCACGCTGCAGTTCGATGTAGAAGCGGCCCGGGAACAACTCGGCCAGGCGCCGGGCGTTGGCTTCGGCGCGTTCGCTGTCGCCGGCCAGCAGCGCCGTGCCCACCGCGCCCAGGTCGGCACCCGACAGCGCAATCAGCCCCCCGCCCAGCGTGTCCAGCCATTCCCATTTCACCCAGGCCTGCGCGCGCTGCGCGTTGGTGACCCAGGCGCGCGCGATCAGTTCACTGAGGTTCAGATAGCCCTGGGCGTTCTGCACCAGCAGCAGCAGGCGGCTGGCTGCCTTGTCGCTGCCCGAGATGTCGGCGCGCGGCTCCATCAGCAGGTCCACGCCAATCAGGGGCTGCACGCCCGCGCCGCGGCAGGCCTTGTAGAACTTGACCGCACCGAACAGGTTGTTCAGGTCGGTGATGGCCAGCGCCGGCTGGCTGTCGGCCCGCGCGGCGGCGGCAATGGCGTCGATGCGCAAGGTGCCATCGACGACGGAGTATTCGGTGTGGGTGCGCAGGTGAACAAAGGTCATCGGGCCATTATCGAGGCCCTCCCTACAATCGCCGCCGTGCCCGCTTCCACCCCCTCCGCCCGCGTTTCCGTCACCGTCATCGCGGCCTACCGTTTCGTGGAAATCGACGACGGTCCGGCGCTGCGTGAACGCCTGGAAAAAGCGGCCCAGGCCGGTGGGCTGAAGGGCACGGTGTTGATAGCGCCCGAGGGCATCAACCTGTCGCTGGCCGGCCCGGCCCGGGCCGTCCAGACCTGGCTGCGCGGGCTGCAGGCCGACCGGCGTTTCGCCACGCTGGAATTGAAGTCACACCCCAGCGCCGGCCTGCCCTTCAAGCACCTGAAAGTGAAGTTCAAGCCGGAAATCATCCGCATGAATCAGCCCACCGTGCGCCCGCAGGCCGGGCGTGCACCAGCGGTGGACGCCGCCACGCTGGCGCGCTGGCTGGACAGTGGCCGCTGCGACGCCGGCCGTGAGGTGCTGCTGCTGGACACCCGCAACGGCTTCGAGGTCGACGCCGGTGCCTTCGAGAACGCTGTCGACTGGCGACTCACCAAGTTCAGTGACTTTCCGGCGGCGCTGGCGGCCCACCGCGCCGACCTGCAGGGCAAGACCGTGGTCAGCTATTGCACCGGTGGCATCCGCTGCGAAAAGGCCGCCCTGTGGATGGCCGAGGCCGGCTTGGACAACGTGCTGCAACTGGACGGCGGCATCCTGCGCTACTTCGAACAAGCGCCTGGCGCGCCGCACTGGCAGGGGGACTGCTTCGTCTTCGACGAACGCACGGGGCTGGACGCCCGCCTGGCCGCCCGCCTGGCAGACACCGCCGCCAGCCCATGACCGGCTGGCTGCTGCGCGCCTTCGGTGTGCTGCTGATGCTGACGGCGCTGGCCGTGACGCTGGCCCGCGCGCCCGACCGCAGTGCGCAGAGCCTGGTGGCACGCTGGGCGCCGCCACCGTCGGACTTCATCGAGGTGCAGGGCCAGATCGTGCATGTGCGCGACGTCGGCCCGCGCCACAGTGGCGCGGGCAGCCCGCCGCCCATCGTGCTGATTCACGGCACCAGCGCCAGCCTGCACACCTGGGAAGGTTGGGCGACGGCGCTGCAGGGCCAACGCCGGGTGATCAGCTTCGACCTGCCGGGCTTCGGCCTGACCGGGCCGTGGAGCGACACCTTCAACGGACCCTACCCGCACCAGCAGTACGAAGGCGACGCCCACGCGCGCTTCACGCTGGCCCTGCTGGACGCGCTGCAGGTGCAGCGTGCGGTGCTGGGCGGCAATTCGCTGGGCGGTGAAGTGGCCTGGCGCACCGCCTGGCTGGCACCGCAGCGCGTGAGCAGCCTGATCCTGGTGGACGCCGCCGGCCCGCCGTTCACCCCGCTGTCGGTGCCACTGGGCCTGCGCCTGGCGCGCTGGCCGGTGGTCAACCGCGCGATGGAGTGGCTGCTGCCGCGCCCGCTGGTGGCCCGGAGCGTGGCCGAGGTCTACGGCGACCCGCAGCGGGTGACCGAGGCGCTGGTGGACCGCTACTTCGAACTGACGCTGCGCGAGGGCAACCGCCGCGCGCTGGTCACGCTTTTGGACAACCGGCAGCCGGGTGCCGACGCCGCGCGCATACCGACGCTGCAACTGCCCACGCTGATCCTGTGGGGCGGGCGCGACCGCTTGATTCCACCGACCACCGGCCACCAATTCCGCCAACTGATTGCCGGCAGTCAGCTCGTCGTGTTCGACGAACTGGGCCATGTGCCGCAGGAAGAAGACCCGGTGGCGACGGTGGCGGCGGTGAAGGTGTTTCTGGGCCTGAAGTAGGCCGCGCCGCCGCGCCGCCGCGCCCGCGCGGCAGCCGCCTCAGCAGCGCCGGCGCGCCCAGCGCGCCCAGCGCAACCCGCCCAGCCAAGCCAGCGCGGCCAGCACGCAGGCCAGGGTGCCGGGTTCGGGCACCGCCTGGGCGTAACCGCCGGCTGAAGACGTGCCGGCCGTGCCCGGCCCTTCCAGCACCGCCGGCATCCAGCGCATGGCGGCAGGGTCGTCGGCCGCGCCGCGCGCCGACAGCACCCCGCTGCGCAGCGCCAGATCGCTTTGCCCCAGCACCGACACGTTGCCGCAGACCTCGGGCACCATCACCGCCAGCACGCGGCCGTTGGCCGTGGTGGCCTCATACAGCGCGGCCGGCTCGCTGTGGCCGGCCACGAAGTTCACCCGCGTGTTCAGGCAGAGCGTCTTGCCGTAGGTCATGGCGATGTTCTGGGCGCTGAAGACGCGGCCGCTGGCCACGGCATGCACGCCGTCGTTGCGGATGACCAGCTTGTCGACCGCCTGGCCCGACCGCACCTTGGCCGCGACAGCCTGCACCACTTCATCGGGCAGGGCCGCGCTGCGCAGCGCCTGTTCGATGGTGCCGCGGTACGGGCTGCGGCCGGGCTGGCCCCAGACGCAGCCGTAGCGCAGCGCCAGGGTGCTGGACGGGGCGGCGGCCGTCGCTGAAGCGGCCGAAGTGCCCGAAGTGCCCGAAGTGCCCGAATTGACTGAAGTGACTGAAGTGAGCGCAGCAGCCGCGGAAGCGGCGTCGGCCACGGCGGCCCCAGCCGCCAACGCGGCATGGGCGTGGTGGCGTGACAGCGCGTGGGCCGCCGGCAGCGGCTCGCCGTCATGGTGTTCACCTGGCGCGTAACGTTGTTGGCCCGGCGGCGTGAACAGCCCGGCCTGCCAGGCCACGGCCGCCACGGCGGCACCCAGGCCCAGCAGCGCCAGCGCGGGAATCAGGGCTCCGCGCCAGGACCGCAGCAGGCGGCGGCGCGCACGCGCCCGGGCCGAACTGCGCGGCCGGCGAGCGGCGCGCGGCACCAGGCCTTCCCAGGCGCAGCTCGGCGAGGTGCAGCGGTAGCGGCGCAGGTTGACGACCTCGGCGTCCCGCTTCTCTTCCGCGCGACGGCGCACACGCGCCAAGGGCGCGCGGCAGGCCGGGCAAGGCGGGGTGGGCAGGCGGGCAGCGGGCAAAGTCGGGCCGGGCAGACACGGGTGACAGCGCAGCCGCGCGCTGCACGCCCGCCACCACGGCGGACCACAGCGCCCGTGCACCCACCCGGCGTGTCCCGGATATCGGCCCGCCGCCGCTCAGACTTGAGTCGGACGGCGGCTCAGGCCAGCGCCGCGAACACGCCGAACCAGCCCGCCGGATCGGTCCAGCGGCGCACCTGGCACCAGCCGGCATCGCGCAGCACGGCCTCGAAATCACCCGGTGCCCATTTGTAGGAATTTTCGGTGTGGATGCGTTCGCCGGCCGCGAAAGCACGCCCGCCACCCGGCCAGGCCACGTGCAATGCCTGGCGCGCTTCCAGGTGCATCTCGATGCGCGCATCAGTGCTGTTGAACAGGGCCACGTGGCGCCAGTCGCGCACCCGGAAGTTGCTGCCGATACAGGCGTTCAAGTGGCTCAGCAGGTTCAGGTTGAAGGCTGCGGTGACGCCCAGTTCATCGTCGTAGGCGGCCTCCAGCACGGCCGCAGGCTTGACCAGGTCGGCACCGATCAACAGCGCCCCACCGGCCGCTAAAACCCAGGCCTGGCGCAGCAGCCGCAAGGCCTGTTCGGGGCTGAAATTGCCGATGCTGGAACCCGGGTAGAAAACCAGCGACGGCCCGTGCAGCAGGCCGGCCGGCAGGGCCAGGTGCTGCGCGAAATCAAGACCCACACCGGTCATGCGCAGCGCCGGGAACTGGCGCTGCAGCGCGGCCAGCGCCTGCTGCAGATAGTCTTCTGAAATGTCGACCGCCACGTAATGCGCGGGCTGCAGCGCGGCGAACAGGCGCGCGGCCTTCGCGCCGTCGCCAGCGCCCAGGTCGACCAGCGCGTAGCCCGCCGGCAGGGCCGGTCGCACGAAGGCCGCCATGTCGGCGGCGTGGGCGCTGAAGATGCCGGCTTCGGTGCGCGTGGGGTAGTACTCGGGCAGTTCGGTGATGGCCGTGAACAGCGCCGAGCCGAGGCGGTCGTACAGGAATTTCGGTGACACCGCGGCCTGCGGCAAGGCCAGGCCGTCGCGCAGTTCGTCGGCCGGTGTGGCAGCGTGGCCCCCCGCCAGGTCGGGCGCACGCGCCAGGAAATCAGGCGCAGCGGCGGTCTTCATGCTGCAGCCCCCCGCGCCAGGTGCTGCACGGCGCGCGTGACGCCATCGCCCACCGGTATGCCCTGCACGCGCAGCGCGGCTTCAACCCCGCCCAGCGCGCCCAGAATCATCGCCGGGTTGCAGTCGCCCAGGTGCCCGATGCGGAAGGCCCGCCCGGCCAGCGGGCCCAGGCCCCCGGCCACCGCCACCTGGAAGCGTTCACGCGCCACCGTGCGCAGCGCTTCCACATCGGTACCCGGCGGCACGGTGATGCTGGTCACGCTGACCGAGCGCGCTGCCGCGTCTTGCGCGAAGAAGCCCAAAGCGCCGGCGCTGGCCCAGCCAACGACTGCGGCATGCACCGCGCCGGCCAGCAGCGCGTGGCGCGCGTACACCGCCGGCAGGCCTTCGCTGAAGATCAGGCCCAGCGCGGCTTCCAGGCCGAACAGCAGGTTCTGCGGCGGCGTGCCGCAGAACTTGCGGTAGCTGAGGCCGTCCTGGCGGCGCACCCAGTCCCAGTAGTAGCGCGGGGCCGGGTTGGCGCGGGCAGCGGCCAAGGCACGCCCGTTCACCGCCACCCAGCCGATGCCCGGCGGGCACATCAAACCCTTTTGCGAAGCGCCCATGGCCACGTCGGCACCCAACGCGTCCATGTCGAAAGGCGCGGCGCCGGCTGAGGCCACCACGTCCACCACCAGCAGCGCCGGGTGGCGCGCGGCGTCCATCGCGCGGCGGATGGCCTGGATGTCACTGGTCAGGCTGCTGGCGGTGTCGGTGTGCACCGCGAAGACGGCCTGCACCGCGTGGCTGCGGTCGTCGCGCAGCGCGTGTTCGATGGCGTCGGCGGCTATCGGCCAGCCTTCGTGCCAGGGCGTGCGCAACACCGTGCGGCCCAGCGCCTCGGTCTGCACGGCCCACGATTCGCTGAAGTGGCCGGTGCCGGCGATCAGCACCGTGGCACCCCTGTCGGCAACGTTCTCGACCACCGACTCCCAGGCCCCGTGGCCGTTGGCGGCGAAGAAGAACACATCCGCCGCCGGGCTGTTCAGCAGCCGCCGCAGGCCGTCTTCACAAGCCGCGATGTTGGCGTCCACCCGCGCGTCGCCCAGGTCCATCGGCTGCTGGGCCATGGCGTGCAGCACCGCGTCGGGCAGCGGTGTGGGGCCAGGCGAATGCAGGAGGCGGCGGCCGGGGATGCGGGGCGGGTGGGGCGGAAAAGACATGGCGTGAGGCAGGACTGGCAAGGACGTGGCCCGCATCCTAAGCGGCGCTGCCCGGCCGCGTACTTGGCCGCGTACGGGTCCGGGTACGCGTCAGGACACCCAGGCCAGCCGGCGCCGGCTGCTGAAGGCCCGTGCCTGGCCGGTGACGGGGTCGGTGAAGGCGATATCGCGGGCCAGCAATTGCAAGGGGTTGTGCCAATCGGGCGGCGCGCCCAGTGGCGGCTCCGGCCACAAACGCGGGTAGATGCGGTCGCCCACGATGGGCAGGCCCAGGCCATTCAGGTGCATGCGCAGCTGGTGCTTGCGGCCGGTCAGCGGCAGCAGGCGGTAATGGGCGAGGTCGTGCGCCCGGTCTGCGGGGTCGGGGCCCAGCCGGGCTATCAGTTCGATGCGCGTGTGGGCATTCGGCTCGCCGGGCTGCACCTGCATCTGCATGAAGTTGTCGCCGGGCGGCTCGACCAGGCGGTCGCTGCAGTCGAGCGGAAAAACCAGGTCGCTGCGCCAGGGGGCGACGGCCTCGTAGACCTTGTGCACCTCGCGTTCGCGCAGCAGGGTCTGGTAGGCGTGGCGGTCTTCAGCACGCACGATGAACAGCAGCACGCCGGCCGTTTCGCGGTCAAGCCTGTGCATCGGCGTCAGCGTCGGTATGCCCAGCAGCCGCTTCAGCCGCACCAGCACCGTCTGGTGCAGGTGGCGGCCGCCCGGCGTGACGCTCATGAAGTGCGGCTTGTCGACCGCCACCAGGTGTTCGCATTGGTGCAGCACCACGATGTCTTCCGGCGGCACGGCTTCAGGCGGCGGCGCGCGCCAGTACCAGAGCACCTGCCCCGGCACGGGGGGCGCATCGGCCGCGACGGCCTGGCCTTGTGCGTCCAGCACCTCGCCACGGGCCAGGCGCGCGGGCCAGTCGGCGGCGGCCGGCAGGCGGGCGGCCAGGAAGTCGGCCAGCAGGGCCCAGGGACCGGCGCTGACGGCCACGCGGCTGGCGCTGACGCCGTCGCGCATCGGCGGCGTCCACGGCGCGCGGGGGCGGGTCACGGCGCGGGCGTGACGCCGGGGGCGTGCGGGGCCGGGACGGCGTCGCTGGCGTCATCGGTCTCGATGGCGTCCAGCTGCCGCGCGCGCTGCAGGCGCCAGGCTTCATCCGGGTGGCGCGGGTCGTAGACCTGGGCTGCGGTGGTCGGCGTTTCCTGCAGACGCCTGTCCAGCGCCACCCGGCGGTCGAAAACATAGCACTCGCCTTCCCAGTCGCCATCGGCGTCGGACGGCAACTGCGGCAACTGCGCGAAGTGGTTCAGGATGCCGCCTTGCAGCTGCTTCACATCCAGCCCCAGGCTGCGCAGCCACGGTGCGGTCTTGTCGCAGCGGATACCGCCGGTGCAGTACAGGGCCACGGTGCGCCCGGCCGCGCGCCAGGCCGGAGCGCGGGCCTGCACATGGGCCACGAAATCGCGGAAGTTGTGCACCTGTGGATCGACGGCGCCCTTGAAGCGGCCCAGGCGGACTTCGAAATGGTTGCGGTTGTCCAGCAGCACCACGTCGTCGCGCTGGATCAGGTCGTGCCAGTCGGCAGGTGCCACGTGGCTGGCGTCGTCCTCGATGGGTGCCGGCAAAGGCGCGGCGCCCGCTTCCACAGGCAGACCCAGCGCCACGATCTCGGGCCTGACGCTGACCTTCAGCCGACCGAAGGGCGGCGTGGTGCAGGCGCTGTGCTTGAAGGCCATGCCGCGCAACGCGCCGCCTGCCAACGCATCGGCCTGCAGGGCAGCCTCGAAAGCCGCAACCGCGGCCGCTGCGCCGGCCACCGTGCCGTTGATGCCTTCGGTGGCCACGACGATGCTGCCCTGCAAGTCCACCGCCAGCGCGCGCAGGCGATCGGCCAGGGCGACGGGATCGGCGCAGGGGAAAAAACGGTAGAAAGCGCTGTGCAGCACGGCGCAAGGCTGCGCGCTCAATGCCAGTCCGGCGGCCGCTTGTCGATGAAAGCCTGCACGCCCTCCAGCGCGTCGGCGTCCATCATGTTGCAGGCCATGGTGCTGGCCGCGTCGTCGTAGGCGGCGGCGATGCCGGTTTCCAGCTGGCGGTAGAACAGCGCCTTGCCCAGGGCCAGCGCCACGCGCGGCTTGGCGGCGATGCGCGAGACCAGCGCGTCCACCTCGGCGTCCAGCTGGTCGGCGTCGACCACGCGGTTGACCAGGCCACGCGCCAGGGCCTCTTCGGCGCTGATGAAGTCGCCGGTCACCAGCATTTCGAAAGCCGCCTTGCGCCCCAGGTTGCGGCTGAGCGCCACGCTGGGCGTGCTGCAGAACAGCCCCAGGTTGACGCCGCTGACCGCGAACTTGGCCTCGCGAGCGGCCACCGCCAAGTCGCACATGGCCACCAGTTGGCAGCCGGCCGCAGTGGCCACGCCCTGCACCCGCGCCACCACCGGCACCGGCAGCTTCTGAATGCTCATCATCACGCGGCCGCACTGGGCGAACAGAGCCTCGTAACAGGCCTGCGACGGCTCGGCGCGCATCTCTTTCAAGTCGTGCCCGGCGCAGAAAGCCCGTCCGGCAGCAGCCAGCACCACCACACGCACGCGCTCGTCGCCGGCCGCGCGGTCCAGCGCCGCTTGCAAGGCATTCAGCATGGCGACGGACAGCGCGTTGTAGGCCGCCGGCCGGTTCATCGTCAGCGTGACCACGCCGCGCGGGTCGTGGGTGCTCAGCACCAGGTCGGACTCACTCATTGCAGCGTCCTCACTCGAAAGCGGCAGCACTCTTGGCGCGCTCGCGCAACTGGAATTTCTGGATCTTGCCGGTGCTGGTTTTCGGGATGGCCTCGAAGCGGATCTCGCGCGGCACCTTGTAGCCGGCCAGCAGGCTCTTGCAATGCGCCACCAGTTCATCGGCCGTCACCTCGGCACCGGGCTTCAGTTCGACATAGGCCACCGGCGTCTCGCCCCACTTGGGATCGGGCCGCGCCACCACCGCGCAGGCCACCACGGCGGGGTGGCGGTAGAGCGCGTCTTCCACTTCCAGGCTGCTGATGTTTTCACCGCCGCTGATGATGATGTCCTTGCTGCGGTCCTTGATCTTCACGTAGCGGTCGGGCTCCATCACGGCCAGGTCGCCGGTGTGGAACCAGCCGCCTTCGAAGGCCTTGGCGGTGGACGCCGGGTTCTTCAGGTAGCCCTTCATCACGATGTTGCCGCGGAACATGATTTCGCCCATGGTCTGCCCGTCGTCCGGCGTCACGGCCATGGTCTCGGCATCCAGCACCGTCATGCCTTCCTGCAGCATGTAGCGCACCCCCTGGCGGCCGTTCAAACGCGTTTGCTCCGACAGGGTCTCGCCGGCCCAGGCATCGCGCTTCACGGCCACGCTGGCCGGGCCGTAAACCTCGGTCAGGCCGTAGACATGGGTGATGTCGAAACCCAGCTTGGCCATGCCTTCGATCATGGCCGCCGGCGGTGCCGCACCGGCCACCATGCCGCGCACCTTTTGAGTGATGCCCGTGCGCAGTTCGGCCGGCGCGTTGATCAGCAGGCTGTGCACGATGGGTGCCGCGCAGTAGTGGTCCACGCCGTGCTCGCGCATCGCGTCCAGCATCGCTTTCGCTTCCACCTTGCGCAGGCAGACATGGGTGCCGCCCAGCATCGCCACCGTCCACGGGAAGCACCAGCCGTTGCAGTGGAACATCGGCAGCGTCCACAGGTATTTGGGGAAGTGCGGCATGGTCCAGGTGGCCGCGTTGCACACCGCGTTCAGGTAGGCACCGCGGTGGTGGGTGACCACGCCCTTGGGGTCGCCGGTGGTGCCGCTGGTGTAGCTGACGGCGATGGCGTCCCACTCGTCAGCCGGGCCTTCCAGTTTTGCCAGTGGCGCGTGCGCGGCCAGCAAGGCTTCGTATTCCAGGGTGCCCAGCAAAGCACCCGCGCCGCTGTATTCGCTGTCGGCCACGTCGACGACCACCGGCGTGCGGCCGAACTCTTCGCGCAGCAGTTGCAGCGCCGGTGCCATCAGCGGCGCGAATTCGCGGTCGGTGATCAGCACGGCGCACTCGCAGTGGTTCATCTGCCAGGCCAGCAGCGGGGCGTCGAGCCGCGTGTTCAGGGTGTTCAGCACGGCATTCAGGGCCGGCACGGCGTAATGCGCTTCCACCATCTCGGGCGTGTTGGGCAGCATCACGCTGACCGTGCTGCCGCGCACCACGCCCAGGCTTTGCAGCGCTGCCGCCAGTCGGGCTGAACGCTCGCGCGTCTGCGCCCAGGTGTAGCGGCGCGCGCCGTGAACCACGGCCGGCAGGTCGCCGAAAACCTCGGCGCTGCGTTCGACAAAACTCACCGGCGACAGCGCCGCGAAGTTGGCCGGGTTGCGGTCCAGGTGCTGGTCGTAGATGCTCATGGCGAAGGCAATCGGGGGCGGGACGCGCATGGTACGCGTCGGCACCCGGGGCCTGCCGCTGCAGGCTGGCTGGCTACAGCCCGTGCAGGAACCCCAGCAGCAGCGCGTTCACCGTGTCCGCCCGCTCACGCTGCACCCAGTGGCCTGCGCCGGCCAGCACATGGCAGCCGCGCAGGCCGGGCAAGGTGTGCTCGAAGCGCGCCACAGCGGCGCGCGAGGTCGGGAACTTCATCACGTCGTCGCGGTCGCCCGCGATGAACAGCGCAGGCTGGCGGATCGGCAAGCCGCGCCAGGGGGTCATGACTTCCCACGAGGGCCGGATCGCGCGGTACCAGTTCAGCGCCCCGCGAAACCCGGTGCGCTGGAACTCGGCCGTGGCGTGGGCCAGATCGGCGGCGTCGACCCAGGCCGGCATCTGCTGCGGGTCCACCGTGTTCGAGAGGAAGCCCGCGCCGTTCGCCAACAGGCCGGCGACTCCGCCTGCACCGTCACCCGACAGGCTGTAGGTGCAGCGGCGCAAGGTGGCGCCCACGTCGGCTTCCAGTTCGGCTTCGGCCACACCGGGTGCCTGGAAGTGCTGCATGTAGAAGTTGCGGATGCCCTGCTGTTCCAGCGCGCTCAGCAGGTCGATGGGGCCCGGCGGCGAATAGGGCACGCTCAAGCCGGCGACGGCGCGGAAACAATCGGGCCGCAACAGCGCCGCGTTCCAGGCCGTCGGTGCGCCCCAGTCGTGGCCGACGATGACCGCCTGGGTTTCGCCCAGGGCCTGCACCAGCGCCACCAGGTCGCCCACATGGTGCAGCATGGTGTACCGGGCCGGGTCGGCCGGCGCGTCGGTGCCGCCATAGCCGCGCATGTCGGGGGCCACGGCCCGGAAACCCGCCTCGGCCAGCGCCGCCATCTGCGAACGCCAGCTGAACCACAGGTCAGGGAAACCGTGGCACAGCAGCACCAGCGGGCCACTGCCCTGGCTGGCCACCTGCATGCGCAGCGGGCCCAGTTGCAGCGTGCGCAGGGTGGGCTGGTCGGTGCCCGTCGACACACCCGGGCCGGCACTCATACCGTAGCGGCTTCCTGCTGCAGCTGGGCCAGCAGCGCCGGCACGCGGGCACCGGCGGCGGCCGCGCTGGCGCCCATCGCCTGGACCAGCGCCATGCGCGCCGCATCGTCGGCTTTCACGCCACGCATCTGCACCGCAGCCCCGTTCAGACGGCAGCGCATCAGCCACTCGTTCAAACCAGGGTGTTGCCGCCAACGGCCCAGGTTGGCCAGCGTCACCGCCATCATGCGCAGCCAGTCGGACGGCACTTCGGGGCTGGGTACGCGGCGGCACAAGGCGTTCTGCTCGGCCGCGTCGGTGACATGGCTTTCGACGTAGGCGATCAAGGCTGCGCTGAACAGCGGCTGACACACCCGCACCATGAACAGATTGATGCGTGCGCCATCGAATACCGGCACCGGCGGCGGTGTCTGGATGGCGCAGGCACTGCAGTCGATGTACAGCGTGTCGGGGTCGGCCGGCACGCTGCCCTGGTCGAGCACCAGGCGCGTGGGCTCGACGGCCTGAAGGCGGCCCAGACGCACGATGTCGCTGATGCCGCGCAGCAGTGTCGCCTCGCCCTGGGAGACCACGGCGCAGCGGTAGGTGGTGGGCTGCACCGCCGGGTCCAGGCGGTGCAGCACGCCGCCCGCTTCCAGCCGGACCAGCAGGTCGGGCCACGAGGTGGCCTGCGCCATGGCGTCGAACTGCGTGCGGTTGTAGGCCATGGTGTGCTCGAAGTTCTCGAGCCCGGGCTGGAAGTTGGCGCGGTCCATGTACCAGGCGTCGCGCGGCATCACCCAGCGGATGCGGGCCGCCGGCACGCCCTGTTCCAGCAACCACAGACAGGCGTCGATGCCGGTCTTGCCCGAGCCCACCACGGTGTAGGCCGCATGGGGCCGGGCGATACCGGGCAGGCCGTTGACCGGGACGCAGGCCACACCGGGTGCCACCGCGTATTTCGGTGGTCGCGTGGCCGGCACTTCGGTGCGCGCGTGGGTGGCGTCCACCACCTTGCGCCGCACCATCACGGTCTGCGCTTCGCCGCTGGTCAGCGAGGTGATGCAGTGGCTGCCATCGGCGTCCAGCGCGTACTCGCTCATCGGCAGCCAGCGCACCCGCCCCGACGGCAGAAAGCGCTGCTGCATGACCTGGTCGAAGTGCGCCAGCACCTCGGCCCCCGAGGCCAGGCTGTACAGGCCGCGGTTGGGCCCGACGGCGTCCTTGCTGCCGCTGGCCAGTTCCTTCGAGGCCACGCCGTACCAGGCCGAAGGCTGGTGCAGCCGCACGAAGGGGTAGGCGTCGTTCCAGTGGCCGCCCGGGCGGTGGTGGCGGTCAACCAGGGTCACCGTGGCCTGCGGCTGTTCGGTGAGCAAGGTGTCGACGAAGGCCATGGCGGTGGCACCGCCACCGATGACGAGGTAGTCGGTCTCGTGCGAAACAGGATTCATGTCGCAGGGTCCTTCAGGGTGACGTTGGCCTGGAAGTCGGGCACCGACCGCGACTTTGACCCGGCCTGGTCACGCTGTCATCCCCTGGTTTATGCGGGCGTTTGCGGGCCGTCCAGCGCCGGGCCTGCGGTCAAGCAGCGCTGCCGGCCAACGCGGTTCGCTACGCGCTGGCCGCAGCCAGCGCCTGGTCAATGTCCCACAGGATGTCGTCGATGTGTTCCAGCCCGACCGACATGCGCACCATGTCCGGCGGCACGCCTGCGGCGACTTGCTGGGCCGCGTCGAGTTGCCGGTGCGTGGTGCTGGCCGGGTGGCTGATCAGCGTGCGGGTGTCGCCGATGTTCACCAGGTGGCTCATGAACTGCGCGCTCTCGATGAACTTCACGCCGCCTTTCACACCGCCTTTCACACCGCCTTTCACACCGAATGCCAGCAGACCCGACGCGCCGCGCATCTGGCGCCTCAGCAGCGCGTGCTGCGGGTGGTCGGGCAGGCCCGGGTAGTTGACCCAGGCCACGGCCGGGTGGGCGCGCAGGAACTCGGCCACTTGCAGCGCGTTGCTGCAATGGCGCTCCATGCGCAGCGGCAGCGTTTCAACGCCTTGCAGGATCTGCCAGGCGCTCATCGGTGACAGCGCCGCGCCAAAGACGCGCAGCGTTTCCATGCGGCAGCGCATGCTGAAACCGAAGTCGCCAAAGATCTCGTGGAACTTCACGCCGTGGTAGCCCGGCGAAGGCTCGGTCATGCCGGGGAACTTGCCGTTGTCCCACGGAAACTTGCCGCCCTCCACCACCACGCCACCCAGCGTGGTGCCATGGCCGGCGAGGTACTTGGTGGCGCTGTGCACCACGATGTCGGCACCCCACGCCAGCGGGTTGCAAAGGAAGGGCGAGGGGACGGTGTTGTCCACCACCAGCGGCACGCCGTGGGCGTGGGCCACATCGGCGATAGCCGCAATGTCCAGCACCAGCAGGCTGGGGTTGCCCAGCGTTTCGGCGAACACGGCGCGGGTGTTGGGGCGCATCGCGGCGGCGTAGGCATCGGCCAGCGCATCGGGCTTCGTGCCGTCCACGAAAGTCGTCTCGATGCCGAACTTCTTCAGGCTGACGGCCAGCATCGTCACGCTGCCGCCGTACAGCGCGCCGGCCGCCACCACGTGGTCGCCGGCCTGCAGGATGGTCATCAGCGCCATCGCCTCGGCGGCCATGCCGCTGGCGCTGGCCACCGCCGCGCGGCCGCCTTCCAGCGCCGCAACACGTTCCTCCAAAGCGGCAACCGTGGGGTTGCTCAGGCGGCTGTAGACGTTGCCGAAAGTCTGCAGGTTGAACAGGCTGGCGGCGTGCTCGGCACTGTCAAAAACGAAGCTGGTGGTCTGGTAGATCGGCAGCGCGCGGGCACCGGTGGCGGCGTCGGGAATCTGCCCGGCGTGGATGGCCAGGGTCTCGGGCTTGAAGGTGCGGTCGGCCATCGCTTGGCGCTCAGACAGGCCGGCGGGCGGAAATGACCTGGGTGTTCACGCCGACCCAGTTCAAGCCACCGAACAGGCGCGCGTGTTCGATCTTCACGCAGCGGTCCATCACGGTGTCCAGGCCCGCCGCTTGCGCCAGCGCATCGGCTGCCGCATTCGTCACACCAATCTGCTGCCAGAAGCAGGTCGCACCGATGGCCACGGCGCTGTGCGCAATCGGCAGCACGTCTTCGCTGCGGCGAAAGACATCGACCATGTCGACCGCAAAAGGAATGTCTTCCAGCCGCGCATAACTGGTCTCGCCCAATATCTCGGGGTAACGCGGGTTGACCGGCACGATGCGGTAGCCGTGGCTTTGCAGGTACTTGCCGACGAAGTGGCTGGGCCGGTGCCACTCGGCCGACAGGCCGACGATGGCCACGGTGTGGCAGCCTTTGAGAACGCGGCGCAGGGTGGTCATGTCTTCGGCCATGGGGCTGATGCTAGCGGCTGGGGCGCTGGGCTAGAGTGGCTGACAACCCCCAACCTGCGCCCTTGCGGTGCCGCACTGCCATGAAGCCCTTCTACCGTTCGATGTCGGCCACTGCCGCAACCGCCACCACCGCCTGCACCGCCTGCACCGCCGCCCTGATGCTGGCAGGCACTGCGCAAGCCCAGTCGCAGCCTGCCTGGCCCGAGCTGCGCACCAGCTTTCAACTGCAGGGTTTCCTGCCGCGCACCACGTCCACCGCCCGCGTGGACGACTGGTACCTGAACACGCCCGGCACCACCGCCAGTGGCGAAGACGACTACGGCTTGTCGCGCACCCCACCCACCTGGGGACTGGCCTTCATGAAGCGCATCGGCGAAAGCTGGCGCATCGACCTGGAATACCTGGAACAGCGCCGCACCGCCGACAACGTCACACTGCAGCGCGCCATCAATGCCTACGGCGGCACCTTGGCCGCCGGCAGCAGCGTCAACACACGCATGAACCTTTCGGCCCTGCGCATCGCCGGCGGCTACACCTTGCTGCGCCAGGACAACACGGAACTCGGCGTCAGCTTCGGCGGCGTCATCAGCCGCTATGACCTGAACGTGAAGGGCAAGCTGCAAACGCCTCTGGACGAAAGCGGGGCCAATGCCGAAGCCAGCCTGGGACTGTTTGCGTCTTCCGCGCTCAGCCCCACGCTGCGCTTGCAAGGGCGCTTCGAGGTCGGGCCGCGAAACCGCCAGGTCAATGTCGGTGCCGCTTGGCGCCTGGCCGCCAACGCCAGCCTGGGCGCGAACCTGCGCTGGATGAACGTCAAGGTCACGCAGAACCTGAGCGTTTACCTCTACAACACCGACACCGCCGAATTCAAGTTGCTGGGGCCACAGCTGACGCTCGAAGTCGGCTTCTGAAGCCTGTCTGCGCGGTGCTTGCCCGACCGCTGAGGCGGCCTGCCCACGGCTAGACTCGCCGGCCTGATTGAGCTGGACGACACCATGAGAATTCGTGCACGAACCTGTGCCCTGGCGCTGCCCGTGGCCCTGGCCCTGGCGGCCATCCAAGGCAACGCACAACAGGCCCCGACCCGCGACGAATTTTTCTGGCTCGGCCAGATGAACAAAGCCACGGCCGTGATCAACACGGAAGAGGGCTTGCTCGACAGGTCGCTGACGCCGCAGGTCACGGCCGGCATCCGCAAGGTGCTGAAAGACGCCAGCCTGCCGGGTGCCAAGCGGCCCGCCAGCGTGATCACCTTCGAGCCCTTGCTGATCGAAGCGGCGGGCCCCGAGATCACGCTGCTGCACGCCGGGCGCTCCAGCCAGGACATGCACGCCACCTACCGCGCGGCCATCCTGCGCGACGACCTGCTGAACCTGGCCGAGCAGTTGAACAAGACCGCCACGGCCCTGGTCAAGCTGGCCGAAAAGCACGCCGGAACCATCGTGCCGAATTACACCAACGGCGTGGCCGCGCAGCCCAACAGCTTCGGCCACTACCTGTTGGGCCATGCCGCCGGGCTGGAGCGCGACGCGCAGCGCATCCGTGAAGCCTACGCCCGCATCGACCGTTCACTGATGGGCACGACGGTGCTGAACGGCACCAGCTGGCCGCTGAACCGCGCCCGCATGGCCAGCTACCTGGGCTTCGCCGCCATCGTCGACAACGCCTACGACGCGGCGCAGATCTCGTCGGTGGATGAACCGGTCGAGGTTGGTGCCATCGTCACCAGCATCGCCTTGCACAGCGGCCACTTCGTCGAAGACCTGATGACGCAATACGCGCAGGCGCGGCCATGGATCTTGCTGGAAGAAGGCGGCGCGAACACCTATGTGTCCAGCGCCATGCCGCAAAAGCGCAACCCGGGTCTGCTCAACAACACGCGGCGTGACGCCTCGACGGCCATTTCGCTGGCCCTGGGCGTGGTGATCCAGGCGCACAACATCACGCCCGGCATGGCCGACCCGAAAGAGGTCAAGCCCAACAGCGCCATGGTGCAAAGCGCCATCACCGTCTTGAGGGGTTGGGACCGGATCCTGGGCGCGCTGGTCATCAGCCCCGAGCGCGCGATGGAAGAACTCAACAGCGACTGGACGGCCTCGCAAGAGGTGGCCGATGTGTTGATGCGCAAGCACAAGCTGCCCTTCCGCGTCGGGCACCACATCGCCTCGGAAATCGTCGATTACGCTAAAGCCAAGAACATCAAGCCGCTGGACTTCCCATATGCCGAGGCGCAGCGCATCTATGCGGCGTCGGTCAAGGGCTTGAATGTGCCGGCCACCTTGCCGATGGACGAGGCCGAGTTCCGCTCGACGCTCGACCCGATCGCCATCATCCGGAACCGCGCCTCGGTGGGGGGCCCGCAGCCGGCCGAAATGGACCGCATGCTGAAGGCTGCCAAGCGCCAGCTGGCGCAGCAGGGCGAGTGGATCGTGGCCCAGCGCGGCCGGGTGAGCGCCGCTCTGGCCAAGCTGGACGCCGGCTTCGACAACCTGGCCGCGTCCAGCGGGCGCTGAACGCGGCCAGCCGGTGCTGCGTCAGAAGCTGTGGCGCATGCCGACCTGGTAGCCGGTCGAGGTCTCGCCGCGCTTGATGCCGGCGGGGCCATTGGTGGTCGCCGTGAAAGCGCCACCGGTGGTGGCGGTGCCCCCGTTGTCGATGGTGCCGAAGTTGGTGTAAAGCAGGGTGCGACGCGACAGGCGGTACTCGCCGCCCAGGCTCAGCAGGTTGGCGTCGTACTGCTGCGGTGTGGCCACGCTGCCGGTGCCTGAAGCCTTGGTGTACTGGGCCTTCAACTGGAACGAACCCAGCGTCACGCGAGCGCCGGCGGTCATCAGCTTGCGGTCGAGCGCCGCGTACTTGGCCTTCTCGTAGCCGCCCAGCACGGTGACACCACCCAGGTCGTAAGACGCGCCGAGGCTCATCGTCGACAGGTCGTCCAGCATGGCCCCGGTCTTGTAGGTCTTGCCGGTCGAACCCGACACGTCCAGGCCGCCGCTCTTGTAGCCCAGGCGGCCACCGATGTACTTGTTGCCGGTGGCGCCTTCACCCGCGCCCACCATGAAGTGGCCGTACACGCCACCCAGGGCGGGCAGGAAGTAAGCAATGGTGTTGCTGGTGCGCACGCCAGTGGTGGCACCGCCCAGGGTCAGGAAGTTGCCGCGCACGTTGGAGGTGGTGGCCACACCGACGTAACCCCACAGGTCGCGAGCGCCCCAATCGAGGTAGGTCGGGTTCTGGTCACGGCCGACGCGCAGTTCACCGAAGTTGCCCGTCAGGCTGACGGTGGAGCGGCGCTGCCAGTCGATGCCGGTGCCGCCGGTGTCGACGTCGACTTGGCCTTCAAGCCAGAAGCTGGCCTTCAAGCCACCGCCCAAGTCTTCTTCGCCACGGAACCCGAGGCGGCTGGTGTTGGACTGACCGCTGCTCAGGGTCTTGCGCGAGCCGGCCGAGCCGTTCTTCACATTGGTGGCGGCTGCATCCAGGATGCCGAAAGCGGTCACCGAGGACTGGGCCGAAGCCAGGTTGGCAAAGGCGGTCAGTGCCGCCAGTGCGAGGAGTGTTTTCTTCATGGTGATCACTGCTTTCTTGGGTTGAAAGTGGCCCGCCGCGCCAGACCGGCTCCCCGCTTTGGGGAATGCCGCCGGCAAGGCACCGCAAAACAGCCTGGATTGCACCAGAAGGCGACTTCGCGAGCCCCCAACTGGGTGCGAAATCGGGCTTTGCCGTTGTGCCATCGCGACACAACCGGCACAACCGGCACAACCGACACAACCGACACAAGCGACACAAGCGGCCCAAGCGTCTCTGGCGGGACACACGGCGGCCGTGCGCCGCCGGCGAGCTCAGATGCCGAAGCCGCGCTCGCGCATCAGGGCTGCCAGCGCTGCCGAATCCAGCGCGAACTGGTCCGGGTCGTACTTGATCTTGCTGGTGTAGAACTGCGCCAGTGAGGTGATGCCGTGCGCTTGCCAGCGCGCCACCATCTCGGGGCCCATCTGCAGGTAGCGCTCACGGCCCCGCGCTTCGCGCAGTGCGAAATTCGCGTCGGTATCGGCCGGCGTCGGGCGTTGGTAACGCTCTTCATGGATCCACGCGGTGCCGGGCAGGCGGTCACGCTGCGGCGGGCTTTCAGCCGGCCAGCCCACCACCAGGCTGGTCACTGGTAAGCAATGGTCGGGCAGTTCCAGGAAGTCGGCAATGCCACCCATGCTGTGCAGCGTGGTGCCCATGTAGCAGATGCCCAGACCGTGGCTTCCCAGCGCCAGGGCCACGGTCTGCGACAGGATGATGGCGTCGAAAGCTGCCACGTGCCAGCTGATCAAGTCGCCGAAGCCCAGCCGCGCGTCGCGCTGCGCCAGCCAGGAACGGGTGCGAAAGCTGTCGGCGCAAAAGGTCAGCACCAGCGGTGCCTGCAAGACCATCGGCTGCTCGAAATGCAGTTCATGCAGCCGGGCCTTGCGCAGCGGGTCTTGCGTCTTGACGACCGAGACCATGTTCAGGTTGCCGCTGGACGACGAACCTTGCAGCGCCTCGGTCAGCAGGTTGTCGATCAGGCCCGGCGGGATGGGCTCTTCGCGGTACTGACGGACGGAACGGTGGCCGGCCATCAGGCGGCTGAATGCGGTGGCAGCGGTCATGGCGATGCAGATTGCGAGCAGGGCCGCGATGATGCCGTGCAGGCCCCGTGTCGGCGGCACTGGCCGGCCCCTTGAACCCCGCTGCTACACTGCGCGCTGTCAGGAGAGAGCCCCGCCAGACGGGGCCGCCGAAGGCGCAGGAACCGGTGCAAACCGCTTTCGCGAACGCTCAGGCAAAAGGACTGATTTCTTCCTCACTGGAGAGAGACCTGACGCCCACGCTGCAAGCGGGGGTGAACGGTCCACCGAAGGGGCAAGGTTTGCCAGCCCGAGGCGAAAGCCAGGGGTCGGGGCAACACCGAATCTCTCAGGTAAAGCGGACAGCGAGGGCCTCTCGGCGCACCTTCTTGCAGGGTGCGCTGCGTCGATGCCCTTTGCAGGAGTCCGCCATGACCGCCTCCCCCGCTGACACGTCCCTGCTGCAGACCCCGCTGCACGCCTTGAACCTGCGCCTGGGTGCCCGCATGGTGCCTTTCGCCGGCTACGCCATGCCGGTGCAATACCCCGCCGGCCTGATGGCCGAACACCAGCAATGCCGTGCATCGGCCGCGCTGTTCGATGTCTCGCACATGGGGCAGTTGCGCCTGGTGGGCACCGACGCGGCGGCGGCGCTGGAAACGCTGGTGCCGGTGGACATCATCGACCTGGGCGTGGGCAAGCAGCGCTATGCCTTATTCACCAACACCAGCGGCGGCCTGCTCGATGACCTGATGGTCGTGAAGCCCGCGCCCGGCGCGGGATTTGGTGACCTCTTCCTGGTCGTCAACGCCGGCTGCAAGGCCGCTGACACCGCCCACCTGCAAACCCACATCGGCCACCGCTGCCAGGTCATCCCCATGCCCGAAAGGGCGCTGCTGGCCCTGCAAGGCCCCATGGCCGTGGACGCGCTGGCGCGCCTGCATGCGGGCGTGGCCGACCTGGTCTTCATGACCGGCGGCGTCTTCGAACTGGCCGGCGCGGCCTGCTTCGTCACGCGCAGCGGCTACACCGGCGAAGACGGCTTCGAGATCTCGGTGCCACAAGAACACGCCACCACGCTGGCCGAAGCGCTGCTGGCCCAGCCCGAAGTCAAACCGGCCGGCCTGGGCGCGCGCGACACCCTGCGCCTGGAAGCCGGCATGTGCCTGTACGGCCACGACATCGACACCACCACCAGCCCCATCGAAGCCGGCCTGAACTGGGCCATCCAGAAAGTCCGCCGCCCGGGTGGCGCGCGGGCCGGCGGCTACCCGGGCGCGGCGGTCATCGAAGCGCACCTGGCCGGTGCCCCTCCCAGCAAGCGCGTGGGCCTGATCGGGCTGGAACGCGTGCCGGTGCGCGAAGGCACGGCCCTGTTCGACGGCCAGGGGCACCCCATCGGCACCGTCACCAGCGGCACGCTGGCACCCACGGTGAACGCCTGCATCGCGATGGCCTACCTGCCGCTGAACCATGCCGTCATCGGCCACGAGGTACAAGCCGAGGTGCGCGGCAAGCGCGTGCCGATGCGCGTGACGGCGCTGCCGTTCACGCCCAACCGCTACAAGCGTTGACCCCCGTCTTCCACTTCATTTTTCGACACCGCAACCGGAGCCCCCACCCATGACCACCATGTACACCCCCGATCACGAGTGGATCAACATCGAAGACCACGAAGCCGCTGTCGTCGGCATCACGTTGCACGCGCAGGACGCGCTGGGCGATGTGGTCTTCGTCGACCTGCCCGAAGTCGGCCGCAGCTTCAAGAAGGGCGAGATCGCCGGCGTCGTCGAATCGGTGAAGGCCGCCGCCGACCTTTTCATGCCGGTCAGCGGCGAGGTGGTGGAGGTCAACGAAGCGCTGCGCGCCGATCCGTCACTGGCCAACACCGACCCACTGGGCAATGGCTGGTTCTTCAAGGTTCACGTCACCGACATGGCCGAGTTTGAAGGCCTGATGGACGGCCCGGGTTACGACGCACTGTTGAAGACGGTCTGAACGAAAGACAGCCATGCTGATGTCAGCCCTGAAGCCGCTCGGCGAACTCGAGAACAACACCGAGTTCGCATCCCGCCACATCGGCCCGTATGCGGATGACGAAGCGCAGATGCTCTCGGTGATCGCGGCGGGCGTTCCCAACTTCACGCGCCGCGCGCTGATCGAAGCGATCGTGCCGCGCAGCATCGCGCGCAACCACCCGATGGACCTGCCGGCGCCCTTGACCGAGGCCGCGGCCCTGGTCGAACTGAAGGCCATGGCGGCGCAGAACCAGGTGCTGAAGAGCTTCATCGGTCAGGGCTACCACGGTACGCACACGCCAGGCGTCATCCTGCGCAACATCCTGGAGAACCCGGCCTGGTACACGGCCTACACGCCCTACCAGGCCGAGATCAGCCAGGGCCGCCTGGAAGCGCTGGTCAATTTCCAGACCCTGATATGCGACCTGACCGGCATGGCGATGGCCAATGCGTCCATGCTGGACGAAGCCACGGCGGCGGCCGAAGCGATGACGTTGGCCAAACGCAGTGTGAAGAGCCTGAGCAACACGCTGATCGTCGCGGGCGACTGCCACCCGCAGACCATTGAGGTCATCCAGACCCGCGCCGCGCCGCTGGGCCTGAAAGTCCTCGTCGGCTTTGCGCCGCAGCTGATGGCAGAAAACGACTACTTCGCGGTGATTGCGCAGTACCCGTCCACCACCGGCCTGATCCACGACCTTCGGCCCTTCGTCGAAGCGGCGCATGCCAAACAGGCTGCCTTCATCGTCGCGGCCGACCTGCTGGCCTTGACGCTATTGGTGCCGCCGGGGGAATTCGGTGCTGACGTCGTCGTGGGCAACACGCAGCGTTTCGGCGTGCCCATGGGCGGCGGCGGACCCCACGCCGCCTACATGGCCTGCCGTGACGCATGGAAGCGCAGCCTGCCGGGCCGGCTGGTGGGCGTCAGCGTGGACGTGCACGGTGCGCCGGCCTACCGCCTGGCGCTGCAGACGCGCGAGCAGCACATCCGCCGCGAGAAGGCCACCAGCAACATCTGCACGGCCCAGGTGCTGCTGGCGGTGATCGCCAGCATGTACGCGGTCTACCACGGCCCTGCGGGACTGCGGCGCATCGCACAACGCGTGGCCAGCTACACGGCCATCCTGCGGCAAGGCTTGCTGGACCTGGGCGTCCAGGTCATCACCCACCACGCCTTCGACACCCTGACGGTGCAGACCGGCGCCGACACCGAGGCGGTGATGGCCCGCGCCCGCGCCGCGGGCGCCAACTTGCGCCGCGTGTCGGCACAGCACGTGGGCATCGCGCTGGACGAGACCACCACCCGGGATGACCTGCACGCGATCTGGTCGTGGTTCGCGCAACCCGGCCAGGCGCTGCCCGACTTCGCGGCCTTCGAGAAGGGCGTGGACAGCCTCGTGCCCGAAGCGCTGCGCCGCAGCAGCGCTTACCTGACGCACCCGGTGTTCAACAGCCACCACAGCGAAACGCAGATGCTGCGCTACATCCGCAGCCTCAGCGACAAGGACCTGGCGCTGGACCGCAGCATGATCCCGCTGGGTTCGTGCACCATGAAGCTGAACGCGACCAGCGAGATGATTCCCATCACCTGGCCGGCGTTCGCCAACGTCCACCCGTTTGCGCCGCGCGATCAACTGACGGGTTACTGGCTGATGAACGACCAGCTCTGCGCCTGGTTGGCGCAGGCCACGGGCTACGCCGGGGTCAGCCTGCAGCCGAATGCCGGCAGCCAGGGCGAATACGCCGGCCTGCTGGTCATCAAGGCCTTCCACGACAGCCGCGGCGAAGGCCACCGCAACATCTGCCTGATCCCCGAAAGCGCCCACGGCACCAACCCGGCCAGCGCGCAGATGGCGGGGCTGACGGTGGTCGTGACGAAGTGCGACGCGCTGGGCAATGTCGACATGGACGACCTGCGCGCCCAGTGTGAAAAGCACAGCGCCAAGCTGGCCGCCGTGATGATCACCTACCCCAGCACGCACGGCGTGTTCGAGGTGCGCGTGAAAGAGCTGTGCGCGCTGGTGCACCAGCACGGCGGGCGCGTCTACGTGGACGGCGCGAACATGAACGCGCTGGTCGGCGTGGCCGCGCCGGGCGAGTTCGGCGGCGACGTCAGCCACCTCAACCTGCACAAGACTTTCTGCATCCCGCACGGCGGCGGCGGCCCGGGCGTGGGGCCGGTGGCCGTGGTGGCCGACCTGGTGCCGTTTCTGCCGGCGCACCGCACCGCAGGCGTGGGCGGCGCGCACAGCGTGGGTGCCGTCAGTGCCGCGCCGCTGGGCAATGCCGCCGTGCTGCCGATCAGCTGGATGTACTGCCGCATGATGGGCGCCGACGGGCTGCGCGACGCCACCGAGGTGGCCATCCTCAGCGCCAACTACATCGCCGCGCGGCTGGCCGACCACTACCCGGTGCTGTACAGCGGCGGCAATGCCAGCCTGAAGGGCGGTGGCGTGGCCCACGAATGCATCCTCGACATCCGCCCGCTGGCCAAGAGCAGCGGCTGCGGCGCCGAGGACGTGGCCAAGCGCCTGATCGACTATGGCTTCCACGCGCCCACGCTCAGCTTTCCGGTGGCCGGCACGCTGATGATCGAGCCGACCGAAAGCGAACCGCTGGCCGAGCTGGACCGCTTCTGCGACGCGATGATCGCCATCCGGCACGAAATCGCGCAGGTGGAAAACGGTGTCTGGCCGCAGGACGACAACCCGCTGAAGAACGCGCCGCACACCGCCGCCGCGCTGCTGAAGACCGAGTGGCCCCACCCCTACAGCCGCGAGCAGGCGGCCTACCCGGTGGCGGCGTTGCGGCAGCAGAAATACTGGTCGCCGGTGGGCCGGGTGGACAACGTCTGGGGCGACCGCAACCTGAGTTGCAGTTGCCCGCCGTTGAGTGCGTACGCTGACGCAGACGCCAGCACATGACAGAGCAGTTCGCACGTGGCAGACTGCCCTTTATCTGTCATCACTGGAGAGCGTTGTCATGCCAGTTGCCAAAGTGTCAGAAGGCGGCAGGGTCGTCATACCGGCTGAACTGCGTGAGAAGTACGGGCTGGGCGTCGGTGCCACGGTGGTGTGGGCCGAAGATGCGCATGGGCTGACGCTGTCGTCGCACAGCGCGTCGATCCGTCGGGCGCAGGCCATCGTGGCGAAGTACAAGCGCCCCGGGGTGGACGAAGTCGAAGACTTCTTGCGCGACAAGCGCGCTGAAGCGCTGCGGGAGTGAAAGTCTTCGACACCTCTGCGTTGCTGGCTGTGCTCTTCCAAGAGCCAGGCGCTGAGCGTGCGGTGGCGCTGCTTGAACAGCGCGACGCCACGGTCAGCGCCGTCAATCATGCAGAAGTTGTGGCGCGATTGATGGATCGCGGCGTTGGCAGTGACCAGGCAAACCTGGCGTTTCGGTCACTTCGGATCCAGGTGATGCCCTTCACGGCAGAGCATGCACTGGCGTCGGGGCTCTTGCGTCCGGGCACACGGGCCTTGGGGCTGTCGCTGGGCGACCGGTGTTGCCTGGCGCTGGCGCAAACGCTTGACGCCGAAGTCGTCACAGCCGACCGCCCCTGGAAAGCGCTCAAAGGCTGGCGCTTCAAGTTCATCCGCTGACCATCCACTGACCATCCACTGACAAATGGCCGTCTCCGTCTTCGACCTCTTCAAGATCGGCATCGGCCCGAGCAGCAGCCACACCGTGGGCCCGATGCGGGCGGCGCGGCTGTTTGCGTCCCGGCTGGAACACGACGGCCTGCTGCCGCGCACGGCGCGTGTGCTGAGCCAGCTGTACGGCAGCCTGGGCGCCACCGGCAAGGGCCATGGCAGCGACAAGGCGGTGCTGCTGGGTCTGGCCGGGCACGAGCCCGACACGGTGGATGTCGATGCGGTGGACGGCATCCTGGCCACGCTGCGCGCGCAGGCGCAACTGCCGCTGCTGGGCCGCCACCCGGTGGCCTTCAACGAGAAAGACGACCTGAAGTTCTTCCGCCGCAGTCTGTTGAATCAGGACGCGCTGCCGCTGCACCCCAACGGCATGCGCTTCACGGCTTTTGATGCAGCCGGCGAGGTGCTCGCGCAGCGCGTGTACTACTCGGTGGGTGGCGGCTTCGTGGTCAGCGAAGAGGTGCTGGCAGACGGCGCGCGGCAGAAGATCATTGCGCCCGACACCACCGCCCTGCCCCACCCCTTTCGCAGCGGCGACGAACTGCTGCTGCGGGCGCGCGAAATCGGCGGCACCATCGCCAGCGTGATGCGCCACAACGAGAACCACTGGCGGACTGACGCCGAGATCGACGCCGGCCTGTTGAAGATCTGGCGCGTGATGCAGGACTGCGTGGTGCGCGGCTGCGCCACCGAGGGCGTGCTGCCGGGCGGCTTCAAGGTCAAGCGCCGCGCCAAGGCCCTGCACGACGCGCTGACGGCGCACCCCGAAGAAGCCACGGACGGAACGAAGACCCGGCCTTTCGGCGGGCCGGGCGACCCGCTGCAGGTGCTGGACTGGGTCAACCTGTACGCGCTGGCCGTGAACGAGGAAAACGCCGCCGGTGGCCGCGTGGTCACCGCGCCCACCAACGGCGCGGCCGGCATCGTGCCGGCGGTGCTGCACTACTACACGCGCTTCTACCCGGGTGCGTCCGATGCGGGCGTGATCGACTTCCTGTTGACGGCCGCCGCGATCGGCATCTTGTACAAGGAAAACGCCAGCATCAGCGGTGCCGAAGTCGGCTGCCAGGGTGAGGTTGGCGTGGCCTGCAGCATGGCCGCCGGCGCTTTGTGCGCGGTCATGGGCGGCACGCCGGCGCAGGTGGAAAACGCCGCCGAGATCGGCATGGAACACCACCTGGGGCTGACCTGCGACCCGGTGGGCGGCTTGGTGCAGATTCCCTGCATCGAACGCAACGCCATCGCTTCGGTGAAAGCCATCAACGCCGCGCGTATGGCCTTGCGTGGCGACGGCACGCACTTCGTCAGCCTGGATCAGGTCATCAAGACCATGCGCGAGACCGGTGCCGACATGATGAGCAAGTACAAGGAGACGGCGCGCGGCGGGCTGGCAGTGAACATCGTGGAATGCTGACGACCGGATGTTGACGACGCCATGTTGACGACCTCAAGCGCGGCGCCGCGCGGCCGATAGGAACACAGCGTCTTCCTGCCTGCCGCAACCTGCGGCCGGCAACACCCTGTGCCTGCCCGCCCGCCCCACGATGACCGAGCTGTCTCCGAAACCGCAACCGCCCTCCATCGCCAGCCAGGCCGATGAACGCCAGGCGCGGCTGCCCCTGCGGCTGCGCCGCAACGTGGCCGCGCTGAGCCTGGTGGGGGCCACGCTGGTGGCCCTGCCGGTGGTGCAACTGCTGCGCTACCAGTCGGCCGAATTGAACGCGCTGACGGCCGGCCGCGCCAAGCTCGACCCGGTGGCGCGCGCGGTGCATTTGCAGCGCGGCCTGCTGGCCCACCGCGACATCGCCGGCCAGGTGCTGGGCGGCCACCCGGGGCTGGAGCCCGAGCGCAAGCTGCGCCAGAACGAGGTCGACGGCCGCATGGCCGCGATGATGGTGGCGCTGGCCACCGGCCACTGGGAGCTGGCCATCGGCGAGGCCGACGACCTGCACCTGGACTGGCGTCAGCTGACCCAGCAGGTCAGCGCGCGCAGCATCGACCCGCCGGGCAGCGACCGTGCCCACCGCCTGCTGGTGGAGCAAACGCTGCAGGTCATCGACCTGGTGGCCGCTGCCGCGCAGACCGAGCGCAACAGCGGCACCGCCTACAGCCCCGGCAGCGTGCCGGCGGCCACGCTGGCCATCGTGCACACCCTGCCTCGCCTGGCCTGGCAGACCACCCTGCTGGTGCCCGGAGCGGTGCCCGAAGGTGCGTCGGCCCTGTCGCCGGCCGATGTGGAAGCCCAGCGCTTGCAGATCGGCCGTGTCGAAAGCAGCCTGGCGCGCACGCTGGGCCTGCTGGAAGGGACGCGCCAGGCACCGAACGTGGCACCCGGTGCCACCACCGCACCGCCCACCGAAGCCGCGCTGCTGCAGGCCGGTGCCACGGCTGGCGCGGCGACCGAGCGGTACATCGCCCTGCTGCGCCGCCCAGCGGCCTCGCCGACCGACCGGCAAGCCGCCGGCAACGCCGCCGTGCATTCGCAGATGCGCCTGTTCGAACTGGCCCACGGCACGGCCACTGCGGCCCTGGCCGCGCAGACCCGCAACGCCGCGCAACACCGCGCCTTGCTGCTGGGCGCGCTGACCTTCCTGGCGCTGTTGGCCCTGACCCTCGTCGCGCGGCTGTGGCGCGGGCTGTTGCTGCTGCAGGCCAGCGAACAGGTGCATGCCGAACGCGCCGCTGCGCCGCGCGCCGGTGCCGACCAGGCGACGCGCCGCACCCAGGCCGAACAGTTGCTGGAAAGGCTGCGCGAGGTGCCGGCCGAAGCCAGCGCTGCCGTGACCAGCCCGGTGGCCACCGAACAGCAGACGGCGCAGCCGTAAAGGCTGCGAGCAGCAGCCTCAAGCCGTTGCGGCTTCGGTCTCGGCTTGCAGCGCAGGCACGGTCAACGGCACCTGCAGCGGCACCTCCACACCGGCCGCTGCACGCGGCCTCGCGATGCGCAACACCGCACCCTGATCCGGCAACGACGTGGCCGTGATGCTGCCACCCAGCGTGCCCATGATCTTGCGGCACAGCGTCAGGCCCCGGCCGACGCCGTGCCAAGGGCCATTACGCCCGTGTCGGCCGCGAGCGGGCGCAGCAAGACTTCCATGACGCCAACGGCGGCTGCATCGCCTGGGCGGCAGCCGATCAGGGCGGCGGCTGGGTGACCTACCAGGTGGTCCACCCGAGCGCCGGCCGGGTGATGGACGGGGCGTCGCGCATCGCGACCACCGAAGACGGCAGCCTGCTGGGCTGCGGCGTCTACCGCGACGAGGCCGCCCGCCCCCCCTGCCCTCAATCGCGGTCGGCCGGCATCGGCAGCGGCCCGGCTGCATTGCCCGGCAGCACCGGCGAGCCGGCCGGGCCCGCTTGCAGCTGGGGCTTCTTCACCCGCACCAGGTAGCTGTACAGCACCGGCACCACGATCAAGGTCAGCAGCGTGCTGGTGATGATGCCGCCGATGATGGCGCGGCCCATCGGGGCCTGGATCTCGCCGCCGTCGTTCAGCGCCAGGGCCAACGGCAGCATGCCGAAGACCATCGCGGCGGTGGTCATGATGATCGGCCGCATGCGCGTCAGGCCCGCTTGAAGCAGCGCATCCTGCACCGTGGCGCCGGCCCGGCGCGCCTGGTTGGCGAAGTCCACCAGCAGGATGGCGTTCTTGGTCACCAGGCCCATCAGCATCACCAGGCCGATCATGCTGAAGACGTTCAGCGTACTGCGCCAGAACAGCAGCGCCAACATCACACCGATCAGCGCCAGCGGCAAACTGGCCATGATGGCGATGGGCTGCAGGAAGCTGCCGAACTGGCTGGCCAGCACGATGTAGATGAAGATCACGGCCAGCGCCATCGCGGCCAGCAAACCTTTGAAGGCTTCGGCCTGTTGCTGCATCTGGCCGCCCACATCGAAGCTGTAGCCGGGCGGCAAGGCGGTGGACTTGATCAGCTTTTGCACGTCGTCGCCCACATCGCCTTGGCTGCGGTCCTTGACACCGGCGAACACGGCCTCTCGGCGCTGCAGGTTCTGCCGCCGGATGATCTCGGGGTTGAACACCGTTTCGATGGTGGCCACGCTGTCCAGCGTGATCGGTGTGCCGTCTTTGGCGAAGGCCACCGGCAGCGTGCGCAACTGGTCGATGCGCTGGCGTTCGCTTTCGTTCAGGCGCAGCACCACTTCGACCTGGTCGCCGTCGGGCGTGGTCCAGTAGGTGGCGGTTTCACCGTTCACGTAAGCGCGCAGGCTGCTGGCCAATTGCGGCGCGGTCAGCCCCAGTTCACGAACCGCGCCGGGCTTCAAACGCACGGCATAGGCCGGCAGGCCCGGCTTCACCGACGATTCGACATCGACCACACCCGGGACCTTCTTCACCTTCTCGGCAAAGTCGTTCGCGACCCGGGCCAGGCCCTCGGCGTCATTGCCCAGGATGGCCACGTAGATGGGCCGGTTGAAGCCCAGACTGGCGTCGGTGCCGGGCACCTTGGCGATCATGTCGCGGATGGCTTCTTCGACCTGTTTCTGGCTGCGCTGGCGCTCGTGGCGCGGCTTCAGCGCGATGTTCAGCCAGGCCTGGTTGCGCTGGCCGGCACCGCCCACCCAGGTGCTGAGGTTCTCGATCTCCGGCAGCGTGCGCACGATGTCCTCGATCTGCCGCACCTTGGCGTCGGTGCGTTCCAGGCTGCTGCCCACCGGCATGCGCAGCGCCAGTTGGGTGTAGCCCTCGTCGGTCTCGGGCACGAATTCGCTGCCCACCAGCGGGGCCAGTGCAAGGGCCGCCAAAAAGCTGGTCATGCCGATACCCAGAACGACACCGCGCGGCGTGATGGTGGCGCTGCGCCAGCGCCGGTGGCTGGTCTTGTCACGTTCCTGCACGGCGTTGAAACCACGACCGTAGACGGGCACCCAGACGCGCCAGCGGCGCGCGCTGAAGGCCCAGCGGATGGTGCGTTCGTACACCCGGTGCAGGGCTTCAAGACCGGCGTCGGTGGCGCGCAGCAAGTGGCCGATGACCGGCACTTTCTGCAGGAAGGCCGACGGCGGGTCGGCCCACACCGCAGACAGCATCGGGTCGAGCGTGAAGCTGACAAACAGGCTGACCAGCACCGCCACCACCACGGTGATGCCGAAGGGAAAGAAGAACTTGCCGATGATGCCGCCCATGAAGGCCACCGGCGCGAACACCGCCACCAGCGCGAAGGTGGTGGCCATCACCGCCAGACCGATTTCGGCCGTGCCTTCGAGCGCGGCACGGCGGTGCGCCTTGCCCATGCCGACGTGGCGCACGATGTTCTCGCGCACCACGATGGCGTCGTCGATCAGCAGGCCGATGCACAGGCTCAGCGCCATCATGGTCATGAAGTTCAGCGTGAAGCCAAAGGCATACACCGCGATGAAACTGCTGATCACCGAGATGGGCAAAGTCAGCCCGGTGATGATGGTGCTGCGCCAGGAATGCAGGAACAGGAAGACGATGACCACGGTGAGCAGCGCGCCTTCGATCAGCGTGCCGCGCAGGCCGTCCAGGCTGCCCTTGACCCAGTCGCTGCTGGCGTTGATCAGGCGCAGTTCCACATCGGGCGGCAGCGTCTTGCGGATCTCGTCGGCGGCCTTCTTCACGGCGTCGCCAGCGGTCACGATGTTGGCGTCTTGCTGCTTGAAGATGTTGAAGTTGATGGCTCGCTGGCCGTTGATGCGGGCCATGCTGTCGGCCTCGCGTTCACGCTCCACCAGTTGCCCCAGGTCGGCCAGGGTCAGCGACAGGTTGCCGCGCTTGGCGACCACCAGGTTCTCGAACTGGCGCGGGTCGCGAACGCGGCCTTCAACCCGCAGCAAGGCGTCTTGCGTGGTGTCGCTGATCAGGCCCACCGGCTGGTCGACGTTGGCCTCGCGCAATGCGGTGGCAATCTCTGCGGGCGTGACGTTGTAGGCACGCAGCCGGGTCGGGTCGAGGTCGATGCGGACCTCGCGTTGCGTCAGGCCGTTGATCTCGACGCGGGCCACACCTTCCACGCGCTGCAGCCGCTTGCCAACCTGCTGTTCGCCCAGGATCGACAGTTCCCGCGCCGACCGGGTTTGGCTGACCAGCGCCAGGTTCACCACCGGCTGGCTGTTGTCGTTGTTCCAGCGCGCGATGGTCGGTTGCTTGGCGTCTTTCGGAAAGCCGCTCTGCACCGCCGAGATGCGGTCGCGCACCTCTTGCATGGCCCGTCCCATGTCGATCGCCAGTCCGAATTCGATGTTCATCGAACCCTGGCCTTCGCCGCTGCGCGAGGTGATGCGCTTGACCCCGGCGATGCTGTTCACCGCCTCTTCCATGGGCTTGATCAGTTCGCGCTCGACGGCCTCGGGGCTGGCACCGGGGTAGCGCACTTCGACGAAAGCGCCGGGCGGCGTGATGTCGGGCATCTGCTCCACGCCCAGCTTGGCGTAGCTGAACAGGCCCAGCACGCACAGGGCCACCATCACCATCACGGCGAAGACGGGGTTGTTGATGGAAACGCGGGTCATCCACATGATTCAGTTACCCCCGGTGTTCACTTGACCAGCGGCATTGACGCTGCGGCCGACGCCACCGGCGCGGCCTTGACCGCCACCACGCTGGCCTTGGCCCCTTCACGCAGGTTGTCGAAGCGCGCGGCCAGCACCTGGCTGGCCGGCGTCACGCCCTGCAGCACTTCGACCCGGCCTTCGCGGGGGTCGCGCCGACCCACGGTGATGGCGCGGCGCGCCAGCACGCCGCTTTCGATCACCCACACATGGTCTTGCCCGGAGGTGTTGCCCACGGCGCTGGCCGGCACGGTCAGGCGGTCGGCGTCATCAGCCAGCGTGGCGCGGGCCAGCGCGTACTGGCCGGCGCGCAGCTGCTCTTTCGGGTTGGCCAGCGCAATCGTCACACCAATGCTGCGGGTGCCGGGTTCGGCCGCCGGAGCGATGCGCGCGATGCGGCCCTGCACAGCCTGCGCCACGCCTTCGACCTGCACCTGCACCCCCATGCCCGGTGCGATGCGTGCCACCTCGTGGGTGCCCACGTTGCCGGCCAGTTCCAGCGTGGCCAGGTCGACGATGGTCAGCACCTGCTGTTCAACCGCCACCTTCTCGCCAGGCAGCGCATGGCGCTTGGCGACGATGCCCGAGATGGGGGCCAGCAGGGTGCCGTCGCGCAGACTGACCTTGGTGGTGTCCAGCGCGGCTTGCGCGGCGTTCAGGTTGGCACGGGCGGTGTCCATCGCGGCGCGTGAATTTTCCAGCGCGATACCCGAGATGAACTGCTGCGCGGCCAGGCGTTCGTTGCTGGCGTGGGTGCGTTCGGCCTGGACCAGGCTGGCGCGCATCGATTCCAGGTTGGCGTTGCGTTCGGCCACCCGGCTGGCCAGGTCGGCCAACTCGATCCGGCCCAGCACCTGCCCGGCCTGCACGCGGTTGCCTTCACTGACCGCCAACGCCAGCAGCGTGCCGCTGGCCTTGGCGCGCACCATCGCGGTTTGCGGGGCGACCAGCGGACCCGAGATTTCGACCACGCCGGGCAGGCGCGCCAGCACCGGCTGCACCACCTCGCGGCTGACGAATTCCAGCGGCACTTCGGGCTTCTTGTCGCCCTTGACGCTGCCCTTGTCGCCGCCCTTGTCGCCTCCTTTTTCGCCGGGCTTTTCACCGGCCTTCTCAGCCTTGCCGGCAGCGGCCTGGCTGGCCACCTTGTCGCTGGCCCCGGCGGGCTTGAAGGCACCCAGGCCGACGGCCACGCCGGCCCCCGCCAACACCACCACGGCCACACCGCCGCCCAGCCACCAATGCGTCTTCATGCCCGATCCCCCACCGAACGCGCAGCACAGGCGCTGCAACGCTGTGAAGTTTCGTTTCGGGCTGGTGATGCGCGCTTGACGTTGCGACGAAGCGCATGAAGCTGGCGACGAACTGCGGCGCCGCCGGATGGCGCGGCCGGCGCGCGCGCAGGCTGGCGGCGGTGAGGCCCAGCCCCAGGCCGATCAACAGCCAGCCGCCCGGCTCGGGCACCGCCGACACCACGGTCGGCGTGGCGTAGAGGGTGCTGAAGTACTGGTCGTTGATGCTGGCGGCGTTGGTCTCGCGCACCTGCAGGCGCGAAATGGGCGCACTGGCCACCAGCGTCACGCAGGCCGCAGCCGGCGCGCCTGCGGGCAGCACCAGGCTGGCGCTGCCTATGGGCTGGTTCAAGGCGTTGAGCGCGATGAAGTCGAAGCTGGCGCCCGGCAGGTCAACTTCGGACGGCAGGTTGCTCTTGCCGGTCACCACCGCCAGCCCGACGGACCGGTAAGGCGAACCGAAGACCCGGTCGAAGGACTCGCTGCCGTTGAGCGCCAGGTCGGCCGCAGCGGCCAGGCCGTTGGGCGAATCAAAGCCCGGGCCGTCGACCCAGTTGCCGCGGGCCAGCGGCGCGCCGCTGGTCACCTCGACCACCGAATTCAGGGCACCGTCGCTGGCCACGAACTGCAGCCGGGGGAATCGATGGGCCAGGGACGTGCGCGCGCTCCAGGGGTTGTGCAGGCTTACGCCGCCGCAGCAGCCGTTGAGGCTCAGCGTCCGCCCCCGGGTTGGGTGGTCAGCCCGACTCGGATCGGCGCGACCCGGTCAGGCCGACTCGGCCAGCGCCGCTTCCAGCCGGCGCGCCTGTTGGGCCAGCGCCCAGCGTTCCAGGTCGGCCACTTCCAGCGGGCGGCTGAACAGGTAGCCCTGGCCCCGATCACAGGCCAGCGCGCGCATCAGTTCGGCCTGGCCGGGGGTTTCGATGCCCTCGGCCAGAGTTGTCATGCCCAGGGTACGGGCCACGCGGATCGTGGCCTCGATCAGCACGCGGTGGTATTCCACCGTCTCGGCGTGCTGCACGAAGCTGCGGTCGACCTTCACCGTGTCCACCGGCAACTGGTGCAGGCAGGCCAGGCTGGAATAGCCGGTGCCGAAGTCGTCCAGCGCCAGGCGCACGCCCAGGCTCTTCAGCTTGCGCAGGTTGGCCTGCACGTGCACGCCCTGCGCGGCCAGGCTTTCGGTCACTTCCAGCTGCAGTTGTTCGGGCGGCATGTTGCAGCTTTGCAGCACGGCCAGCACCTCGTCCACCACGTCATCGCGTTCCAGTTGGGCGCGCGACAGGTTGACCGCCAGTTGGCGCGGCGCAGCCAGGCCCAGGCTGGTCTGCCACTGCATGAACTGGTGGCAGGCCTGACCCAGCACCAGGTGGCCGACGGCGTCGATCAGCCCGCATTCTTCGGCGATGCCGATGAATTCAACCGGGCCGACCAGGCCGCGCTGTGGGTGGTGCCAGCGCACCAGCGCTTCCACGCCGACCATCGCGCTGTCGGCCAAGTCGACCACCGGTTGGTAGACCACGAACAGCTCGTCGCCTTTCAGCGCGCGGCGCAAATCGGTCTCGACTTCCAGTGCCCGCACCAGGCGTTCGTGCATCGAGTTGTTGAACATCACATAGCGGCCGCGCCCGGCGCGCTTGGCCTCGTACATCGCGGTATCGGCGTTGCGCAGCAGGTCTTCGGCGGTCAGGCCGACCTCGGTCAGCATCTCGCCGGTGCACAGCACGATGCCGATGCTGGCCGTGCTCTGCAGCGGCGTGCAGCCGCCCAGCAGATAGGGTTCCGACAGCTCGCGCAACAGGCGCTGGGCCACGGCTTGCACGGTGGCTTCGTCACACACGCCGTCCAGCACGACCACGAATTCGTCGCCGCCCAGCCGTGCCGCCACCGAATCGGGCGCGTCCACGCGCGCCACGGCGTCGCCCGGGCGCACGGCCAGGCTGAGGCGGCGGGCAATCTGGCGCAGCAGGTCGTCGCCCGCGCTGTGGCCCAGGGTGTCGTTGACCTGTTTGAAGCGGTCGAAGTCCATGAACAGCACCGCGAAGCCGTAGCCGGGGTTGCGCCGCAAATGGTCCAGCGCGCGCTGCAGGCGTTCCATCACCACGGCGCGGTTGGGCAGCGCGGTCAGCGCGTCGGTGCGCGCGCTGGTGCTCAGGCGGTCTTGCAGCATGCGGCTTTCGGTGGCGTCGCTGAAGCAGGCGATGACCCCGTTGACCGCGCCCTGCAGGTCGAATTGCGGCTCGGTGTTGATGAGCAGCCAGCGCAGGTCGCCGTCGGGCGTGCGGATGCCCATGGTTTCGTTGCGCAGCGCCTGGCCGCTGGCCAGCGTGCGCATGGCCGGGTGCTCGGTGCCGGGGTAGTCGCTGCCGTCGGCGCGCACCGCCTGCCAGCGCGGGTCCAGCGACGAGCGGCCCTGCATCTGCGCCAGCGTCAGGCCCAGCAGGCGTTCGGCAGCCCGGTTGGCTTCGACGATGTCGCCGCCAGCGTCTTGCACCACCACACCCGCCGGCAGCACCGCCCACAAGGCCTGCAGCTTGGCCTGCTGGTTGGCGCGAGCGCTGGTGTCGGTGCAGACGCGGACGAAGCCGGCCGGCGTGCCGTCGTCGGCGCGCAGCGGGCACAGGTCGACCGACAACCACAGGTCGCCGCCACTGCGGCTGCGGTGCAGCCATTCCTGGTGCAGGCCCTGGGCTTCACGAACGGCGTGCTGCACGGCCAGCAGCACGTCCCCATCGGCCTGCGGGTGGGCCAGCAGGTCGCCAGGGCGGCGGCCCACGGCTTCGGGCAAGGTCCAGCCCGTCAATTGGGTGAAGGCCGCGTTGGCCCATTCCACGCGGTCGTCGCGGTCGGTGATGAGCACCAGCGCCGTGGTGCGCTCGGCCACCAGCGCCAGGCGGCGCAGTTCGGTGGATTGGCTGCGCAGCCGCAGCCCGTGCCGGCGCACCGCCCGCGCCGTGGGTTCGACCACCACCACCGCCAGCAGCACCAGCAGGCTGAGCAGCGCAAACAGGCCCCAGCGGGCGTCGCGGTGCAGCGCCGCGCCGCGCACGGCCACCTCGGCATGCAGGGTGGCGGACAACCGCTGCGCCGCCGCGGCGGTGGGCTCCACCTCGGCCTGCAGGACCAGCGCGCGGCGCAAGAGCTCGGCTTCGGGCTGCCCGGTGGCCGCCAGCAGCAGCCCCTCGGCGCGGTACCAGAGCCGCTCGCGGGTCCGCTCCCAGGCTTCCAGTTCCAGCGCAGCGGTCCCGCCGGCCTGCTGCTGCGGGCCCGGTCGCGCCAGGCGTCGCTCGCTCAGGCGCAGTGCGTCGGTGCGGCTCTGGGCCAGCAGCGTCTGCAGGCTGTCGGCATGCAGCGCGCGCCCAGCGGCGTCGGCAGCCAGCAAGAGGCCCAGTCGCCCGGCCTGCTGGGCTTGCGCCCGCTGCGCCGCGGCCTGTTCCAGGATGGCGGCGTCGGCCGTGCGCTCGTCTTCCAGGCGCAGGTTGGCTGCGCCACCGATCAGGGCACCCAATGCAATGGCAGCGAGCGCCCCATACATGACGATGCGCACGCGCAGCGCGCTGGCATCCCAGACGCGCGACTCGGCAGGGTTGGAATACAAAGGCATGGACTCAGCCGTGAAGGCCCGTGCGGGACGGGCCGGTAGGCCTATATCGGCGCGAAACGCCAAGGGTGTAGCCGACGCCCGGCGCGGCTCAGGCCGGCAACACCAGCGCCACGCGGGTCAGGGGCGCGGCCAGGCGCACGCCGCCAGCACCCGCGTACTTGGCCTCGTACCAGGCGGCGTGGCCGCGGGCCAGCCAGTCACTGGCGGTGGCGGTGCTGCCCGGGCCGCTGCCGGACCGGCGGTCGATCTCGGCCACGCCGACGGTGGCGCTGACGCTCAGCCGGCGGCCCTGGTGGCTGACGCCCAGCCCGGCCAATTCAGTGCGCAGGCGCTGGCCCAGCTGCATGGCCACGGCCGCCACGCAGCCGGGCAGCAGCAGCGCGTAGGTGTCGCCGTCCAGCCGCGCCACCGCGTCGCCCGCCCGGACGTGGGCCTGCAGCGTGTCGGCGGCGGCCCGCAGCAGGGCGTCACCCGCGTCACGCCCGGCGGCTTCGTTGTAGGCCTTGAAGCCGTCCAGGTCGACGTGCAGCAGCGTCGCCGTCTGGCTCGCCGGGGCCTGCTGCAGCCAGGCCGCCAGTGCGGCTTCGAAGGCCGCGCGGTTGAGCAAACGGGTCAGTGGGTCGTGGCGGGCGGCCCAGCCAGGCGCAGCCACGTCAGCAGGCCGGGCGCTCAGGTCGTCCAGCTGCCACAGCGTGCCGGCAGACGGGTCGCCCGGGTTGACGTGGCGGGCCTGCAAACGACCGATAAAGCGGCTGCCGTCGCGCCGGCGGAAGGGCAAATCGCCGGCATAGACCTGGCCGGCAGCGAAGGCCGTGCGCACCGCGCCGCCCAGGCTGTCGTCGGCATTCACCGAGCTGAACAAGTCATAGGGCGAGCGGCCCAGCAGTTCACCGCCGGCCCAGCCCATGTGGTCACAAAAAAGCGCGTTGGCCCATTCGAAGCGGCGTTCGCGGCTGAACGCCAGACCTTGCGGCACGGCCTGCACCAGCGCGCGCAACTGGGCTTGTGTGGCGGCTTGTGCGGCAGCTTGTGCGGCGGGGTAAGTGGACGACTGCGAGGCGACGCCCGCAGCAGCCCCAGCCTGGGCCCGTTCGGCCGGCCGCGCCGGGTCAGCAGCGGCCGGCGCGCCGGGCTCGCGCAGCAGCCAGGCCAGCAGCAACAGCAAGGCCACGCAGCCCCCAACCGCCGCGCCGAGGGCCCATGTGCGGGCATCCCATTGCAGGCCGGGCAGGTCCAACAGCGGCCCGCCCACGGCCAGGGCCACGCTGGCCAGCAGCACCGCCACACCGGCCGCGCCGAACAGGCCGATCAGACTGGCCAGGCCGCTGGCACTGCGGTGCGGGGGGGTGCGCAAATCGTTCATGCTGGTGACGGCTGTGGCGGCTGTGGCGGTTGTGGCAGTTGTGGCAGTTGTGGCGGCCGGGTCGACGGCGGGCGTGGTGTGCCCATTGTCGACAGCGCCCCCCGCGCCGGCCGGCCGAAGTGGCCAGCGAAGGGCGGTCTATTCGACGCGGCCTGGCCCGGCAACGGTGGCGGTGACGGCAACCGGCGCGGTGCTGGCGGCCCGCCCAGCCGCCCGCTGCGCCAGCACCAGGCAGCCGCTGGCCAGTACCGCGCAAGCCGCCGCCGCCCAGAAGACCGCCGGGTAGCCGCTGTGCGAAATCAGCCAGCCGCCGCCGACGCCACCCACCACGCCCGACAAGCCGTAGCCCAGCGTGGTGTACAGCGCCTGCCCGCGCCCCCGCAGCCGGCCCGGGAAGTGGCGCTGCACCAGAGAAATGCAGGCCGCGTGGTGGGCCGCGAACGTCACGGCATGGGCCATCTGCGCCAGCACCAGCACCGGCAGCCAGGCACCGCCCACCGCGATGGCCACAAAGCGCAGCACGCTGACGCCAGCGGCCGCGTGCAGCCAGCCGTGCGCCGACATCCAGCGGTACCAGTGGCCCTGGGTGGCGAAAAATGCGATCTCTACCGCCACGCTCACGGCCCACAGCGCGCCCACCGCCGCCTTGCCGTAGCCCAGGCTGACGAGATACAGCGAGAAGAAGGCGTACAGGCTGGTGTGGGCCAGCACGGTGAAGAACACCGAGGCGAAGAACCAGGCCACCTCGGGTTGGCGCAAGAGCGGCAAGACCGGCGGCAGCACCGGCGGCGCGAACGCGTCGGGGTGGGATTCTTCGCGGGTGGCAGGCAGGCGCAGTGCGGCCACCAGCAGCAGCGCGTTCATCAGCGCGACGAAAGCCGGGAAGATGGCGATGCCGCCCCATTCCAGCAACGCGCCAAAGCTGGTGACGGCCGCGATGAACCCGATGGAACCCCACATGCGCACGCGGCCATAGCGACCGGGGTCGACGCCGTCGGCGGTGTGCAGCAAGTGGGCCAGCGTGGCTTCGGACAGCGGCACCACGCCGCCGTTGGCCAGGAACAGCACGGCCACCACCGCGGCCACCGGCACGGCGGCTTCCACGCCCAGCAAGCCCAGCGCCGACAGCAGCGCGCCCGCCGCCGACAGCCGGATCAGTTCAACCCGGCGGCCGCTGTGGTCGCCCAGCCAGCTCCAGGCGTAGGGCGCGAAGACCCGCGTCCAGGCCTGCAGCGAGGCAATACCGCCAATGACCAGAGTGCTGAAGCCCAGCGACTGGAACCACAGCGGCGCATACGGATTGAAAAGACCAATAGCCGCGAAGTAGGTCAGCGACAGCGCGCCGAAGCGCACCAGCGAAGGCAGAGCCGGCGACAGCTCGGCGGCGGTCATCCCGCCGATGCGGCGATGGCCGGCACCGGCAGTTGCACGTCACCGCACTGCGCGCGGTGGCGCAGCGCGTGGTCCATCACCACCAGGGCCAGCATGGCCTCGGCGATGGGCGTGGCGCGGATGCCCACGCAGGGGTCGTGGCGGCCGTGCGTTTCCACCGTGGTGGCGGCACCGGCGCGGTCGATGCTGGGGCGCGGCAGGCGGATGCTGCTGGTCGGCTTGATGGCGATGCTGACCACCAGATCCTGCCCGGTGCTGATGCCGCCCAGCACGCCGCCGGCGTGGTTGGTCTGAAAGCCCTGCGGCGTCAGCGCGTCGCCGTGCGTGCTGCCGCGTTCGGTGACCGTGGCGAAGCCGCTACCGATCTCCACGCCCTTCACCGCGTTGATGCCCATCATGGCGTAGGCGATGTCGGCGTCCAGCTTGTCGAACAGCGGCTCACCCAGGCCGGCGGGCATGCCGGTGGCGCGCACCTCGATGCGCGCGCCGCAGGAATCGCCGGCCTTGCGCAGGGCGTCCATGTGCGCTTCAAGCGCAGGCACGATGGCCGCATTGGGCGCGAAGAAAGGGTTGTGCGCGATGTGCTCGGTGCTGTCGAAGGGGATGGCGATCTCGCCCAGTGCGCTCATCCAGCCGATGAAGCGCGTGCCGTGTTTTTCCAGCAGCCACTTCTTGGCCACGGCGCCAGCGGCGACCATCGGCGCGGTCAGGCGCGCGCTGCTCCGGCCACCGCCGCGCGGGTCGCGCTGGCCGTATTTGCGCCAGTAGGTGTAGTCGGCGTGGCCGGGGCGGAAGGTGTCCAGCAGGTTGCCGTAATCCTTGCTGCGCTGGTCGGTGTTGCGGATCAGCAGGCAGATCGGCGTGCCGGTGGTCAGGCCTTCGTAGACGCCGGACAGTATCTCCACCGCATCGGGCTCGTTGCGCTGCGTGACGTGGCGGCTGGTGCCCGGGCGGCGGCGGTCCAGGTCGTGCTGGATGTCGGCTTCCGCCAGGGCCAGGCCGGGCGGGCAGCCGTCGATGACACAGCCAATGGCCGGGCCGTGGCTTTCGCCGAAATTGGTCACGCGAAAAAGTTCGCCGAAGGTGCTGCCGGACATGGGCTTTGCCCGTTTCGGGCCCTGGTAAGCGAAGCCGCCGATTCTAGGCGGCGGCTTCGCGCCACACTCAGGGTGCCGAGGCCTGCGAGCCTTCAGCCGGCCAGTCGCGGATGTAGGCTTTCAGCATGCGGTTCTCGAAATCCTGCGCATCCACCACGGTCTTGGCCACATCGTAGAAAGACACCACGCCCATCAGCGTGCTGCGTTCCAGCACCGGCATGTAGCGCGCGTGGCGCAGCAGCATCATGCGGCGCACTTCGTCGATCTCGGTCTCGGGCGTGCAGGTCAGCGGGGCGTCGTCCATCACCTTGCGCACGGTACGCGTGCCCACCGTGCCGCCATTGGCCACCACCGCCTGGATGACTTCACGGAAGGTCAGCATGCCGACCAGGTCGCCGTGCTCCATCACCACCAGCGAACCGATGTCGAGTTCGGCCATGGTCTGCGCGGCCTCGGCCAGCAGTTGATCGGGCTGCACCGTGTAGAGCGTGTTGCCCTTGACACGCAGGATGTCGGTGACTTTCATTTTGCCCCCAAGCTCGCTGGCGCTCGCTGCCCCCCGAGGGGGATGCTCCGCCTACGGCCCGGCAGAGCCGGTTCCGTGGCTGCGAGCTTGATCGGCGCCGAGCGAATTGCGTGCATCTTATCGCCGACAATGCTGCATGCCTGGACATTCAGACCCCGGTTTCGACACCCTGGCGCTGCACGCCGGCGCGGCACCCGACCCGGCCACCGGGGCCCGCGCGGTGCCCATCCACCTGAGCACCAGCTTCGTTTTCGAGAACAGCGAACACGCGGCCAGCCTGTTCAACCTGGAACGCAGCGGCCACGTCTACAGCCGCATCAGCAACCCGACCAACGCGGTGCTGGAAGAGCGCATCGCGGCGCTGGAAGGCGGCGTCGGCGCGGTGGCCACGGCCAGCGG
>JANMZP010000263.1:0-7234 GCA_031383435.1 Betaproteobacteria bacterium
GATGCCGGTGAACTGGAGCTGGCGCTGATCACCCTGGGCCTGAACGCGCGCGACGCGATGCACGGTGCCGGCGAATTGCGGGTGGTGGCGCGCAACGCCGACGGCCCGGAGACCGAAGGCCTGGCCGGCGCGCCGCAGCGCCGCTACGTGCAGATTGCCGTGGGCGACGACGGCGGGGGCATGGCGCCCGAGCTGGCCGCGCGGGTCTTCGAGCCCTTTTTCACCACCAAGGCGGTGGGCCAGGGCACCGGCCTGGGCCTGAGCCAGGTGCACGGCTTTTGCCTGCAGGCCGGCGGCGCCGCCCGTGTGGCCAGCACGCCCGGCCTGGGCACCACGGTGACGATGCTGCTGCCGGCCAGCGAGCGGCCCGCCGAAGCGCCAGCCCCGGCGCTGGCCAGCAGCCCGGCAGCTTCCATCGACGGTGCCCGCGTGATGCTGGTCGAAGACAACGAAACGCTGGGCGACATCACCGCCGCCCTGCTGTCGGCCCACGGTGCGACCGTGCAGCGCGCCGACAACGCCGCACAGGCCTTGCAGCTGCTGGCCGCCCACGACCTGCCCGAGGTGGTGCTGAGCGATGTGGTGATGCCCGGTGGCCTGGACGGCCTGGCGCTGGCCCGCGAGCTGCGGCGGCTGTATCCGGCCTTGCCGGTGCTGCTGATCAGCGGCTACAACACCGTCGAAGCCGAGGGCGAATTCCGCGTCCTGCGCAAGCCCTGCCCGCAGCCCGAACTGCTGGGCGCGCTGCACGACGCGATCCGTGCTGCGCCGCCGGCGGCGGCCCGGTAGCGTGCACAAACCTGCAGGTCGAAGTCGCCGTCGTCGCGCAGGGTGTGTTGCCAGCGTGGCGGGCGGCCACCGCCTGCCGCCACCCGCTGCGGGGTCGTGGGTAGGGGGCCTCGGCATCCGACCCTGCGAGCCCGCGGCTGTTGCGGGGTTCTCGCGCTTTCCACGTCTGGCAGGCCATGTCCTGAGGGCAGGGCTTGCGCCTACAAGCAGGCGTCGTCGCGGCTGACAGGACCGGGCCCCTCAGCACGGCCCAATGGCGCATGAACAGGCCAACCTCAAACCCGGTGCCCGTTGATGGCGCGGGGCCCGGCACGCCGTCGCCCGGCGTGCGCGCAGCCTGGGCGCAAGCGGCCACGGTCGATTCCGATATCGACTGCACGCTGCGCTACCAGATCGACGGCCCCACCGACTGCCTGTTCCAGATCCACGCCTTGAAGGGCAGGGACCAGACGGTGCTGCAAGAGTCGCTCGAGATCACGCCCGACCTGCCCATACACGTCTACGCAGACCCCACCATGTTGCACCGCTTCGCCCGGCTGCACGCCGAGGCTGGCGAAGTCACGTTGCGCTACCGGGCCAGGGTGCGACGGACCATCGAGGCGTTCGATCCGAACGCGCGGGCCGTGCCGATCGCTGAATTGCCCGACGACATCCTGCACAACCTGATGCCCACACGGTATTGCGAATCCGACGTGATGGGCCGAACGGCGCAAAAGCTGTTCAGTGGCGTAGCGCCTGGTGCGCCGCAGGTTCTGGCGGTGGTGGACTGGATCCACCAGAACATCGACTACCAGATCGGTTCGACACAGAGCACGTCGACCGCTCAACAGGTCTACATGCAGCGGGCCGGGGTGTGCCGCGACTTCGCGCATCTGGCGGTGACCTTCTGCAGGGCCCTGAACATCCCGGCCCGCCTGGTCGTGGGCTACGCGCCTTTCGACGAGCCGCCACCCGACTTCCACGCGGTGTTCGAGGCTTACGTCGGCGACCGCTGGGTCGTGCTCGACCCCACCCGCATGTCCCCGCCAGAACGCCTGGTGCGCATCGCCAGTGGCCGCGACGCGAAGGACGTGGCCTTCGCGACCTTGTTCGGCCCGGCGCGCATGCTGTTCATGGCACCCGAGGTCCGCCTCGCGAACCGATGAAACCCCTGAGCCACGGCGCGCTGTCAGCGTTTCCGGCGGCGCACCGCCTCACCCTTTTCACCCCTTTTTCAAGAAGGCCGCCATGGACACCATCACCGTCACGCTGAACAGCTTGTTCGCCCAACTCGGACTGCCCGATGACGACCCGGGCATCGACGCCTTCATCGCCGCGCACCGGCCGCTGCCGATGACGGTGCGCCTCTACGACGCGCCGTTCTGGTCGCCGTCGCAGGCGCAACTGCTCCGCGAGAAGCTGCAGGAAGACGCCAAATGGGCGGTCATCGTCGACGTCTTGAACGTGCGTTTGCGTGACCACCCCTTGCCGGCGGGTCAGGCTGAACCGCCGTGACCTGGGCCTACGCCCTCACGGTGGGTTCGCACCGGCCGTCCGGCAAGTCCGCGCCCGCGTCAGGCGTTGCAGCCGTCTTCACTGGATCAGGCCGTTCTTCATCGCGTAATAGGTGAGGTCGCTGTTCGACGCCAGCTTCATCTTCTCCATCACACGCGTTCGGTAGGTGCTGACGGTCTTCACCGACAACGCCATGCTGTCGGCCATGTGGCTGATGGTCTCGCCCTTGGCCAGGCGCAGGAAGACCTGGAATTCGCGCTCTGACAGCTGCTCGTGCAGCGGCTTGTCGAGTTGCCCGCCGAGCCCGTCGGCGAGCAGTTCGCCCACCGCAGGCGTGATGTATTTGCGGCCGCGGTAGACCGTGCGGATGGCGGTGACGATCTCTTCCGGGTCGCACTCCTTGTTCAGGTAGCCACTGGCACCCTGGCGCAGCAGCGTGGTGGCGTAATGCGCCTCGGGGTAGCCGCTGAGGATCAGCACCGCCAGGTTCGGCTCGCGCGCCTTGATGGCGGCCAAGGCGTCGACGCCGCTCTGGTCGGGCATGGACAGGTCCATCACCACCACGTCGACGTCGCCCTTGCGCACCAGATCCAGGGCCTCCCGGCCCGTGCCTGCTTCACCCGTCACGCGCAGGTCGACGTGGTCACTGAAGAACTGCCGCAAACCGGCGCGAACGACGGCATGGTCGTCGACGATCACAACTCGAATCACGGCGTCTCACCTCAAGAAAAGAAGTGAGGCGACTGTACGCGCGGAGCGGTGCCTGCCCTGTAGGGAGACGCCTACAGCCACATGCGGTGCCAGCCGGCCTGGCACCGCATCAGCGCTTACTAAAGTCGATGGACGGCAGCAATCCTGCTGCGGAGCAACCCGGACGGCGTCGCCGTCCGCCCTGTGGAGACCGACATGCTGCACTACGCCGTCGTCTTTTTCGTCATCGCGCTGATCGCCGCGCTGTTCGGCTTCGGTGGCATCGCCGCCGGTGCGGTCGGCATCGGCAAGATCCTGTTCTTCGTGTTCGTGACCATGGCCGTCGTCACCTTCATCGTCAGCCTCATCAGGCGAGCCTGACAGCGCGCGCAGCTCTCCAGGCCCGCACTTTCCAACCCATCTTCAAAGGTAGATTCACATGAACGAAACCACTCCTCTCGCCAGCTCAGTCAGCGCCAAGCTGGACGGCCTGGCCAGCCACGCCGCCACCCAGGCCGACGACGCGTTGTCGGCAACCCGCCGCGCCGCCAATGGCGCGCTGGACACGCTGCAAGACGGCGTCGACTCACTGCGCAGCGACACGCCGGGTGCGCTGACCCGGGCCGCCGCGCAGGTCGAAGAGCTGACCCAGCGCAGCATCGAGCGGGCCCGCCAGGCCAGTTCCGACCTTCGCCTCACGGTGGACCGGACCGGCGAGCGCACCCTCGCCTACATCAAGGACGAGCCTGTGAAGTCGGTGCTGATCGCAGCGGCCGCCGGCGCTGGCGTGGCGGCGTTGATCACGTTGATGTCGAGCAGCCGCCGCCGGCCACGCTGAAATCCCGTCCGCACCGAGCCCTGTGGCGCAGGCCCTGGCTGGTGGACTAGCGCAAGACCCACACGCGCAACTGCACCCTGGCCTGCCCATACACAACCTGGAGAACCGCATGAACACCCCATGCAAGCTGCACCACGCGCTGATCGCCGCCGCCACCCTGCTGGCCCTGGGCGGTGCCCACGCCGAGAACTTCAACCAGGCCGTCTACAAGGGTGCGAAGGACGATGTGAAGTCGAGCTACAAGGTCGACCGCGAACGCTGCAACGCCTTGAGCGGCAACGCCAAGGACATTTGCGTCGAAAGCGCCAAGGGCCAGGAGAAGGTCGCGCTGGCCATGCTGGAGTTCAACTACACCGGCAACGCGAAGGACGAAGCGAAGGTCTACGAGACGCAGTACGAGGCGAACTACGACGTGGCCAAGGAAAAGTGCGACGACCTGGGCGGCAAGGAAAAAGACGTCTGCGTGCGTGCTGCCAAGACCGAGCGTGACAACGCCAAGGCCGACCTCAAATTGGCCAAGAAGGTCAGCAGCGCAGCCGACACCGCCGTCGCCGAAAAGATGAAGGCCGACTACAAGCTGGCCAAGGAAAAGTGCGAGTCCCTGGCCGGCAATGCGAAGGACGTGTGCGTGGCCAGCGCGAAGGCCCGCTACAACGAACGGTGGTGAGTGCGGTGCACTGACCGCGCGGTGCCGGCCTGACCATGCGGCCTTTCGAATGCGGCCAGTGTCGCAACACGGTGCTCTTCGACAACGACATCTGCCTGTCGTGTGGTGCCGTGCTGGGTTTCGTGGCCGCCGACCTGCAGATGCGCGCCTTTGCGCCGGCGCCGGGCCAAACGCAGGTGCTGCCGTCGCTGGACGACCCCCGCAACGGCCCGCGCTGGCAGCGTATCGAGCAGGCCAAGCGCCGCCCGGTCTTCACGCTGCTGAGCCTGGGTCTGGCACCCGACCCCGTCCGGACACCACTGCGCAACGCCGCACGACACCGACTTGAAAGCACCGTCGGATGTGCAGCACCTGGTGCTGGAACAGTGGCTGCCGGCGGCGCAGTTCCTCAATGCCATGAACCGCAGTCTGGGTCTGCTGGACAGCTACCCGTTCCAGATCCCCGCTGCCGTGCTGGACAAGCTCGCCGCGGTGCAGCAGTTGCTGCGCGGTGCAGCCGGGTTGCGGCAGCCGCCCCTGCAGCGGCAGGTGCCATGACGCGCCCGCGCCCGCTTCCACGATGGGGCCTGATCCAGGCCGCGCTGCTCGCATTGCCCGTGCTGACCGCGCTGAGCCTGGGCGGTTGCGCGCTGAACCGCCTGAACACCGGGCGCGAGCTGGCTGCGCAGGCACGGCCTTTCTCTGCCCAGCCCGCAGCGGCCGTGCGCAGCGTGCTGGTGGTGGGCGACAGCACCGCCGTCGGCACCGGCGCGACCCGGCCCGAGCACTCGCTGCCCGGCCTGATCGCGGCCGCCCACCCCGACTGGCGCATCAACAACCTGGCAGTCAACGGCGCCCGGTTCATCGACGTGGTGCAGCAACTCGAAGGTGCCACCGGCCGGCACGATCTGGTGCTCATCCTGGCGGGCGGCAACGACGTGATCCGCCTGACCGGCGAGGCGGCGTTGCTGGGCCACATCGAGCAGGCCGTGGCGCTGGCCAGCCGCCACGCCGACACGGTGGTCGTGATGCCCTGCGGCGACGTCGGTCACGCGCCTTTCTTCTTTGCACCCTGGTCCTGGCTGATGAGCAGCCTCTCGAAGCGGCTGCACGCGCAGGTGGCCGATGTGGCCGGCCGCACCGGCAGCCGCTACGTTCGGCTGCTGAAGCCCCGCGAGACCGACCCCTTCGCGCTGGACCCCGTGAGCATGAACGCCGCCGACGGCCTGCACCCCAGTGACCTAGGCTACCGCCAGTGGTATGCGGAATTGCAGGCGCAAGGCGGCCTGGCACCCTGATGTCGAAGCGGCGCAGCGGCGCCGGCTGTGTTCAGGGCAGGTCGCGCGGCAGCATCAATTCGAGCAGCGTGCCTTCGCGCCCGTTCGATCGACCGATCAGCGAGCCGCCGTGGGCGCGGGCCACGCGGTCAGCGGTGCCCAGCCCCGGTCCGGTGCGCGAGGGCGGCATGCCGGGCGCCGCTGTCGCGGCATGCAGCAGGTCAGCCCGGGCCGCCTTGCCCAGCGGCTGGGGCAGCCTCAGGCTCAGGGTCACGGTGTCGCGGGACTGGCCGTCTAGTTCCACCTGCAGCGCCTGGCCATGGCCGTGGGTCAGCGTCAGCAACAACAGCTGGTCGACAGCGCGGGCCATCATCGCGGCATCGAAGACCGCAGTGCCTTCGCCTTGCACCACGAAAGCCACCGCTGCTTGTCCAGGCTGAGGCGGCAACAGTTGCAGCCGCTGCACCACGAGGGCAGCCAGGTCGCCCGGCGCGGGGTTCGGTGTCTCACCAATCACCGGTGCCGCGGCCAGGTTGACCAGGTGATCGACCTGCCGGCTGAGCATCAGCGTGGCGGTTTTCAGCCGGGCACCAGCCGCTTGCATGGCCGGTGCCTCATGGTGGCGTCTGACCAGTTCGGCGTTCAGCGTCAGCACAGCCAGCGGCGTTCGGATGTCGTGCGACAGCGCCTCGATCATCAGCGCGTTCAGCCGCGTCACGCGTTGCAGTTCGGCCATGCGCTGAGCCAGCTGCTGGCGCTGGCGGTGCAGGTCGAGAAACACCTGCACCTTGCTGCGCAACACCTGCGGGTCGACGGGCTTGTAGAGGAAGTCCACCGCGCGGTGTTCGCAGCCGCGCAAGCTGCCTGGCCCGTCGGGCGCAAAGGTCGTGACGCAGATGATGGGGACCGGCGTGTTGAGCGGGCTGCCGCGCATCAGCTCGACCAGCGCGCAGCCGTCCATGCCCGACATCTGCGCGTCCAGCAGGATCAATCCGACCTCATGCGTCAGCAGCAGCTCAAGGGCCTGCTGGCCGTCTGCGGCGACCCGCAGGTGCAGGTCCTCGCAGTCCCCAAGTGCCCGCATGGCCAGCAGGTTGTTTGCCTTGTCGTCCACCACCAGGATGTTCATCGGGGCCATGCTCATTTCATCTCCTCCACAAATCAGGATCGTGCAGCCGGCAGGCGAATCCGTCCCGTCCCATTTCAGCACGGCATCGGCGCCCGTCTGAAGGCTTGCTGCGTAGGACGCTTCTGACAGGAAGCGACGACAAACGCCCGCAGTGTCGTGGCGCACGAAGCCGATAATTCCGACGGATGGACCACCCCGACTCAGCGCCATCGACGGGGCTCACAGCACTGCATTGCCCATGATGGACCGGGCCACGATGAGCCATTCCGCCGAGCCCGTATCCGCCGAAGTTTCCGGCGTCCTGGCCTGTTTCCTGGTTGAAGACAGTGCCGTCATCCGTGAGAACCTGGTGGCCGCCTTGGAAGAGATGG
>JANMZP010000035.1:0-3760 GCA_031383435.1 Betaproteobacteria bacterium
GGCGGAACTCGGGCAGGGATTCGTTCTTCAGGGCTTCGAGGATAGAAGGGTAGTCGCTTGGATCAACCACGACGGTGACATTGGCCGCGTTTTTAGAAGCGGCCCGGATCATCGCGGGGCCGCCGATGTCTATGCTTTCGACCGCTTCTGCGAAGGTGTGCGGCTGAGTGACCGTTTTTTCAAACGCATACAGGTTTACGCAAACAATCTCGAATGGCTCGATACCGTGTTCGGCCATTTGCTGGCGGTGGGAGGGTTGTTGAGTATCGCCGAGGAGGCCGCCGTGGACCATCGGGTGGAGGGTTTTCACTCTACCGTCGAGCATCTCGGGGAAGCCGGTGACTTCGGCCACTTCGGTGACAGCCAGACCGGCATCGGCCAGCAGCCGCGCGGTGCCGCCGGTGGACAGCAGGCGCACGCCGGCGTCGGCCAGCGCCCGCGCGAAGTCGACGATGCCGGTCTTGTCGGAAACAGAAAGCAGCGCTGTGGTCATGGGATGAGTTTGTGAACTTGCAGCTTGCGCCGAAGCGTGTTGCGGTTGATGCCCAGCCAGTCGGCGGCCTTGCTCTGGTTGCCTTCGGCGTGGCGCATCACCACGTCCAGCAGCGGCTTCTCGGCAGCGCCGAGAAAGAGTTCATGCAGCGCGCCAGGCTCGGCCCCGCGCAGGTCTTTGAAGTACTGTTCCACGCTGTGGCGGATGCAGTCGTCGATGTCTTTTTTGCTCATGCCGCGATGGCGTCCGGTTCGGGGTTGCACGCGTCATTCGCGGCGGCGGATTGGGGCAGCAGCAGGTGCTGGTCGGCCAGGCCGTCGAAGTAATCGGTGACGGCCTGCACCTGGCTGCGGCAATCGTCCAGCGTGTTCATGTGGTCGCGAAAACCGGGGCCGCCGGGCAGGGCCTTCACAGCCCAGCCGATGTGCTTGCGCGCGCTGCGCACGCCGGTGCGTTCGCCATACAAGGCGTAGTGCGCGTGCAGGTGCTCGGTCAGCCAGGCCTGCACGTCGCGCGTGGCCGGCGCGGGCAGGTGAACGCCGGTGGCCAGGAAGTGCGCGATCTCGCGGAAGATCCACGGCCGGCCCTGCGCGGCGCGGCCGATCATCAGCGCGTCGGCCCCAGTGGCCTGCAACACGGCCCGCGCCTTTTCTGGCGTGGCGATGTCGCCGTTGGCCACCACCGGAATGTGCAGCGCGGCCTTCACCGCCGCCACGGTTTCGTATTCGGCGGCACCGCCATAGCCTTGCTCACGCGTGCGGCCGTGCACGGCCACCATGGCCACGCCGCTGTCTTGCGCGGCGCGCGCCAGGCTCAGCGCGTTGCGCTCGGTGGCGCACCAGCCGCTGCGCATCTTCAGCGTCACCGGCACGCCGCGCGGCGCGCAGGCGGCGACCACGGCCTGCACGATGGACAGGGCCAGCACTTCGTCCTGCATCAGCGCCGAGCCGGCCCACTTGTTGCACACCTTCTTGGCTGGGCAGCCCATGTTGATGTCGATGATCTGCGCCCCGCGGTCGATGTTGTGGCGCGCGGCGTCGGCCATTTCTTGAGGATCGACACCGGCTATCTGCACCGCAATCGGTGCCGGTTCGCCGGTGTGGTCGGCGCGGCGGGAGGTCTTCAGCGAGTCCCACAAATCGCGCCGGCTGGTCACCATTTCGCTGACCGCGTATCCCGCCCCCAGGCTCTTGCACAGCATGCGAAAGGGCCGGTCGGTCACCCCGGCCATGGGGGCGACAAACAGCGCATTCGGCAATTCGATGGAACCTATGCGCATGAAGGTCGCGACGTGGGCGGTGTGCTGAAAAATGAGGCGCGAGTATAGCGGGGCACCCTGGCGCGGCAGCGCACCGACCGTGGCCACTGCCGCTACCCATAATCGACACTCACGATGGAAGCCTGGCTGCAATCTCTGCTGACCCTGTTCGCGCTGCCGCAGTACGGCTTGGCGACGGTCTTTGTGGTCTGCCTGATCTCGGCCACGCTGGTGCCGGTGGGCTCCGAGTTCGTGGTCATCGGGCTGGTCAAGCTGAACCCCGAATTGTTCTGGCCGGCCGTCGTGGTGGCCACGTTGGGCAACACCGTCGGTGGCGGCATCAGCTGGTGGACCGGCTACGGTGCCGAACTGCTGTTCGAACGCCTGCAGCACCGCAAGGTTGAAGCGCGCGCCCTGCGCTGGCTGGAGGGCTTCGGGCCCAAGGCCTGCCTGCTGTCGTGGCTGCCGGTGGTGGGCGACCCGCTGTGCGCGGTGGCCGGCTGGTTGCGCCTGCCTTTCTGGCCTTGTCTGGGCTACATGGCGATCGGCAAATTCTTCCGCTACCTGATGATGACCGGCGCACTGGTCTGGGCCTTCCCCGGCACCTGGACGTTCTGAAGCCCGGCCACGCCAGAATCTGCGCTGCGGGGCTTGCCATTGCGGCCCGTTGGAGAATTTGATGCACAGCAGCACCACGCCGAATTACGACGCCCTGAGCGCCACCTGGGCCCGGTTGCACCGCCTGGGTCACCTGCAGTCCCTGGCCGGCTGGGACCAGGCCGCCAACATGCCCAGCAAAGGCAACGAGGCGCGCGCTGCGGCGATGGGCGAAATGGCCGGACTGCTGCACCGCATGCGCACCGCGCCGGCACTCGACGGGCAATTGCACGGGGCCGAACAGGAAGACCTGAACGACATGCAGCGCGCCAACCTGCGTGAAATCCACCGCCAGTGGCGGGCCAGCAATGCCCTGCCGGAAAGCCTGGTGCAGCGCCAGCAACTGGCCACCTCGCGCTGCGAACACGCCTGGCGCACGCAACGCCCGGCCAACGACTGGGCCGGCTTCCTGGTGAACTTCAAACCGGTGCTGGCGGTGGCCCGCGAAGAGGCCGCTTTGCTGTCGGCGCAGACCGGCCTGCGCAGGTACGACGCGATGATGGACCGCTATGAACCGGGCATGACCTGCGCCCAGGTGGACCGCGTTTTCGGCGACTTGCGGCAGTGGTTGCCGGGCTTGATACAGCGCGTCACCGAGCGGCAGGCGAAGGAACCGCTGATCACGCCGGTCGGCCCCTTCGCCGTCGACAAGCAGCGTGCATTGTGCGAGCAGGTCATCGCCCTGCTGGGCTTCGATTTCGAAGCCGGCCGCCTGGACGTCAGCACCCACCCTTTCTGCGGCGGCGTACCCGAAGACGTGCGCATGACGACGCGTTTTCGCGAAGACGACTTCATGGGCAGCCTGATGGGCACCGTGCACGAAACCGGCCACGGTCGCTACGAGCAGAACCTGCCGCGCGACTGGCTGGGCCAGCCGGTGGCCGAAGCGCGCAGCATGGCGCTGCACGAAAGCCAGAGCCTGAGCTTCGAAATGCAATTGGGCAGCCACCCGGGCTTCGTTTCGCTTTTGGCCCCGATGATCAGCGCCGCCTTCGGCCCGCAGCCGGCTTTCGACGCGCAGAACCTGCACCGCCTGATGACCCGCGTGAAGCCGGGCTTCATCCGCGTCGATGCCGACGAGGTGACCTACCCGGCGCACATCATCCTGCGCTACGAAATCGAGCGGCCGTTGATCGAAGGCGAGATCGAACCGGAAGACGTGCCCGCTTTGTGGGACGCCAAGATGATGGAGCTGCTGGGCGTGGACACGCGCGGCAACTTCAAGGACGGGGCCATGCAGGACGTGCACTGGCCCGAAGCGCTGTTCGGCTACTTCCCCTGCTATTCACTGGGCGCGATGTACGCCGCGCAGTGGTTCGCAGCGATGCGCCGTGCCACACCCGACCTGGATG
>JANMZP010000270.1:0-7866 GCA_031383435.1 Betaproteobacteria bacterium
ACGCCAGCATGAAGCGGTGCAGGTGGCGGCGGAATTCGACCGCGCTGTGCCAGGGCTGGAAGGCGAGGGTCGTGACCCACATGAACCAGAACGCGGTCTGGAGGCAACCGGGCTGCGTGATGGACGGCATGGACTTGAAGAGATCCCAGGTGCATTCGCCGTTGTCGGTGGTCAGCATGCGGCCGCTGCGCATCGAATAACCCTTCGCGGCATCGCGCGCACCGTCCAGGCTGCCGGCCATCACCGAGCCGGCTTCAAGGATCGAGATCTTGCGGGCCGTGCGGGCGGGCTTTGCGCGCCCCGACGCTGTGTGTCAACGCACAGACCGCGGGCCCGCGCGCCATGGAGCATGGTGACTTAACGAAGCGAACACCATGAACAACCCTGACTCGCGCCCTGCCGCCCTCATCGACGCCGCCGAAGCGGACAATTTGCCAACATCGTTCGGTGTCTTCAAACCCGTTGGTCACGTCATGATGGGCTTGCCCACGCAGGCCCAGGTCGACGCCCTGGTCGCTGCGCTGCGCAGCGCCGGCTGGCCCGCCGCCGCCGTGCGCCAGTTCTTGCCCCGCGAAAGCCTGGCCGAATTGCGCACCATGGTCGACAACGCTGGCGCGCTGGCCGGCTTTGGCTACGAGATCACGATGTTGCGCCGCTACGTGGCGCTGGCCGAGGTGGGCTACCGCTGGCTGCTGGTGCAGGCCGACGACGGTGACCGCGCCGAGGCGGCCGCGCAAGCCGCGCGGGCCTGCGGTGCCACGCTGGCGGTCTACTACCGAACCCTCACTGTTGAAGACCTGATCACCTGATCCCGTGCATGCCGGCCCGCCTGTCGCGCGCAGCCAGGCACGGTTTCACTGGTAGCCGACGCCCATCACATAGTTGCGCAGCAGGGCTTCTTCCTGGTTGCCGGCGGCCAGCAGCGCGCGCAGCCCGTCGCGGGCGTACACCACGCCCAGTGCCTGCTTGCCCGGGCCCAGCAGCAGGATGTGGACGAGTCCGCGCGCGTGCATGGTGGCCAGCACGTCGGACAGCAGGTCCTCGGGTGCGCAGGCCGTGTGGCCGCGCGTCATGACGTCGCCGGCACAGGTGGTGAAAAAGTCGGCCTGGCCCAGACCCAGTCGGCTGACCAGCACGGTTTCCGTGATGGTGCCCAGTGCGGCCCCCGCCGCGTCGCAGACCACCACCACGCTGATCTGGGCGCTCGACAGCAGCGCCGCCACCTCCACCAGCAGGGTGTTCGCCGTCACCGTCAACAAGCGGGCGCGGGCGATTTTCTCGATGCTGCTGACCCGCAAAGGTGCAGCGGCCTGGGCCTCTGCAGCCGCCACGGGCGGGCTTTCGGCTGAGGCACTGCTGGCGGGCTGGGGCATGGCGAATCTTTCAGAACGGGTGGGGTGCAAAGGGCAGCACCATGCTTGCTTGCAGGAGACGCCGGGTCTGTTCCTCAACGCACAGACCGGGACGCCAGCGGCCTATAAAAAAGCGCTTCCCTGCCACCGCGAAAGTCATGGGTATGACGAAACCGACAGCCACCCCCTTGCCCGTTGAAAAGACGCTGGCCGAGCAGAAGTCGGACTTCACTGCCGAGGGATCGCCGCCGCCCGGCACGGTTTCGACGGCCGTACCGGCCAACGCGCCGACGCCTGAAAAAACTGTCTTACAGCCGCAGCCGCAGCCGCAGCCGGAGGCGCACCCGCATCCCCGCCCTGCACCCCCGCCGGCACCCCCGCCTGCACCGCCACCGCCGCCGCCGCCGCCTTCGACCGCGCTGCGTGCCCGCTGACGCCGGCCCGCGCAGCGCGCGGCATCAGACGCCCGGCTGCACCACGATCTGGGCGATGCGCCGGATGGTCAGCGCGATGTCTTCGGGCGACAGCACGAAGTCGATGCAGCCGGTGGCGATGGCGCTTTCGGGCATGGCGGGCTGCTTGGCGGTGTCCAGCTTCTGCGCGATGGTGATGCCGCCCACCTGCTGGATGCCGCACATCGCGGCCGCGCCGTCGCCGTCGTAGCCCGACACGATCACGGCGATCAGTTTGCCGTCCCAATGCGCAATCAGCGAGCGCAGGAAGACCGTGATGACGTCGGGCCAGCCGCGCGGTTTGGAGATTGGCCGAAGCTGGAATTCGCCGTTCTCGGCATGCAGGTCGCGGTTCTCGGGAATGATGAAAACGCGGTTGGGTTCGATGCGCAGGCGGTCGCTGATCAACTCGACGGGCATTGCCGTGTATTTCGGCAGGATGGTGTGCAGCTGCGTGGGAATCAGCGTGATGTGGTTGACGATGACCACCGCCACACCCAGGTCGTCGGGCAGGCATTTCAGCAGGCGGATGTAGGCATCCAAACCGCCGGCCGAGCCGCCCACACAGACCACCGGAAAGTCCTTGCGTCTGTTCGTCATGCTGCAGTGTCCTGGGCCGGCTGTCTGCAGTCCGTGCGCCCGCGAACAGACCCGGTGCAGCGTGGCGATCAGGCCGCTTGCAACTGCAAGGACGCAGCCATGGCCTACCAAAAGCGTCAACCCGACAGACGGCAAATTGCTGAAGAGCTTCGAGCACATGAGCAATGCCCAACTCGACAGCCATTGGCCAGCGCCGACGCCTGCTACCAGGCCTGGAAGCTGAAAAGCTGCGCCGAGCGGGGCGACCCGATGGACCCTGCCACCAGCCACGGCCCGCTGTCCAGCGAAGCCGCGCTGGTTCAATTGCTGGCCCAGGTTGAGGCTGCGGTGAAGGGCGGATGCCGACTTGCCTTTTGGCGGCGTCAAGCATTCCGGCTATGGCCGCGAGCTGGGCAACATGGGCATCGACGAATTCGTCAACAAGAAGCAGGTGCGCAGCGGGTCCGTGGCTGCGCCGGCTTGAGGGCGCGGCCCCGTCGCGAATGGGCCGCATGAAGGCCGGGCCCTGGGCCGCGCTGATGCACCCGGTCCTGGCCGACCCGCAAGCGGTGCGGTTCGGCGATGCGGCCGTGCTGCTGCTGTGAAAGGACGCGTGTGCAGCCGCTGAAGGACCCGACCGTCGTTGCTGCGGACGGGGTGGCCGCTGCACTGCAGACCGACCTGCTTGCGGGCCTGACCGCAGCCGAGGCCGCGCGCCGCCTGGTCCGTGACGGCCCGAATGCCTTGCGCGAGGCGGCCCGCGTGGTGGGGCTGGCGGCGGTGGTGATTGCCGCCGTGGTGGTGGCCACCATCCTGCTGACCAACCCGGTGCGCGGGCCCGCCAATGTGGTGCACGTGCTGCTGCTCGGCGTGGCGCTGGCTGTGGCCTCGGTGGAAGCGCTGGGTGCCGCGTCAGTCATCGCCACCGACAAGACCGGCACGCTGACGCAGGCCGAGATGACCATCGTGCGCGTGGCCACGGCCTCGGGCGTCAGCGACGTCACCGGCGTGGGCTGTGCGCCCACCGGCCAGGTGCAGCAGGCCGGCGCGCCGCTGAAGGCCGGTGCCCGGCACGCCGAAAACGTGGCCGTGCTGAGTGGCGCTGCCGGGTCAACCGGCGGGTGGGCTTTCGCCAGCACTGTCGCGAGAGCGGGTCCGCAAACCCGTCCGCCATGCCACGCTGGCACCGTCCAGCCCCATGGATGCGACCCGCGGGGCACCGGCCGTATTTTGTCGGCACGGTGACGGCCCTGCGCGACGAGTTCGCGCCCTGAAGCCGGCTGTCGGCGGCGCGGCATGGGCGATCATCGGTGTCTGCGCAAGACGCTTGGACTTGAAGGACGCCGCCATGACCGCCACGCCACTCATCACCGCCGCAGCTCTGCAACACGCCCTGCAACACGCGCGGCAAAAGGCCCGGCAAGCCGCGCTGTCAAGCCCCGATGTCGACCTGCTGGTGCTGGACTGCGGCTTCGACCTGGCCGACCCCGCCGCCGGCCGGCGCGCACATGCCGCCGGCCATATACCCGGTGCGCTGTACGTGTCGCTGGACGACACGCTCAGCGCCACCAAGACCGGCCGCAACGGCCGCCACCCCTTGCCCGAACGCGTGGTGTTTGCGCAGGCCCTGGCGGCGCTGGGCCTGAATGACAGCATGCCCGTGGTGGCCTACGACAACGCCGGCGGCATGTACGCCGCGCGCCTGTGGTGGATGCTGCACTGGGCCGGCCACAGCGCGGTTCGCGTGCTGGACGGTGGCCTGGCCGCCTGGAAAGCCGCGCAGGGTGCCATCGAAACCAGCGCACCCGCTGCGCGCGCCCCCGGCACTTTCAGGCTGCGCGACAGCCGGGTCACCAGCGTCAGCTACGCCGACGTGCTGGCCAACATCGCCAGCGGCGAAAGGCTGGTGCTGGACGCCCGCGCACCGGACCGCTTTCGCGGTGAGAACGAAACGCTGGACCCGGTGGGCGGCCACATCCCGGGTGCCGTCAACCGCCTGTTCCGCAACAACCTGGCGGCCGATGGATGCTTCAAACCGGCGGCTGAATTGCGCGGCGAGTTCACCGCGCTGCTGGGCGGTCGCGCACCGTCTGCAGTGATCAACCAATGCGGTTCGGGCGTGACGGCCTGCCACAACCTGCTGGCCCTGGAAGTGGCGGGCCTGCCCGGCGCGGCGCTCTACCCCGGTTCGTGGAGCGAGTGGTGCGCGCAGCCGGGTGCACCGGTGGCCACTGCGGTCACCGGCGGCTGAGTCGCCAGCGGCCCGGCAAGGCCTGGTTGGCGCGCGCCGGCGTCCGCCTCAAACCGCCGGCGCGTTGCGCCAGACCAGCAGCCGCAGCACCGCGTCGGGCACCGCGCGGCTCAGGCCGTCGCAGGTTTCGGGGTCGTCGAGTTCGTCTTCGTCGTCTTCGCCCTGCGCGGCCGTTGGCGCGTCGGCCAGGCCGCCGCCCAGCACCAGCAGCGGGGCCAGCGCGGGGCCCAGTGCGGGCTCGTCCCAGGCGGCTTCCCAGGCCGAGGGCAGCAGGTCCACGGCCTGCAGGAAACCGGTGCACCAGTCGCGCGCGTCGGCCCATTCCTCAGCGCCCTTTTCGGCCACGCTGAAGATCGGTTCCCAGTCCTGCGGGGCCTGTGTCACCTGGTGGCTGATGTGGCGCAGGTGGCGCAGCACCAGCACCACCGTGGCCTTGCGCTGGCGCTTGCTGGCGAAGGGCGCGGCCTCGTCGTTGCCGCCGGGGCCGTCGCCGCCCCAGATCAGCGGCAGCCATTCGGTGGTGGGCAGTTGCTTCAGCAGGTTACCCGGGCCGGCAAGCAGCGCGGTGAGGTAGCCGTCCAGGCCGTCCAGGCTCATCACGCCGTCGGCGGGCAGGGTCTGCAGCAGCGTGTCCAGGGTGCCAAGTTCGGCGGCGGTCAGCGGGGTGACGGCAGAGGCGGGGTCGTAATCGGGATAGTCCACGGCAGGGCAAGGAAAGCGGGCGGGGTGGGGAGTGTCGCCCAGGTGGGTGCCGTCGCTGTGTTGTGGGTGTCGTGGCGGCTTACGATTCGCCGTTGCGGTGCCGCTGGGGATGCCGCAGGAGTTCTTTGCCGATGATCGACAAGATCGTTCCCGACTTTGCAGCCGCCCTGGCCGGCGTGCCCGACGGTGCCACCGTGATGGTCGGCGGCTTCGGCACGGCCGGCTTGCCGAACGAACTGGTTGAAGCGCTGATCGAGCAGGGCGCGCGCGGCCTGACCGTCATCAACAACAACGCCGGCAACGGCGAACACGGCTTGGCCAAACTGCTGGCGCTGGGCCGCGTGCGCAAGGTCATCTGCAGCTTTCCGCGCCAGGCCGACAGCCACCACTTCGACCGCCTGTACCGCGCCGGCCAGGTGGAACTGGAACTGGTGCCGCAGGGCACGCTGTCCGAACGCATCCGCGCGGCCGGGGCCGGCATCGGCGGCTTCTTCACGCCCACCGGCTACGGCACCGATCTGGCGCAAGGCAAGGAAGTGCGCGAGATCAATGGCCGCATGCACGTCTTCGAACAGCCGCTGCACGCCGACGTGGCGCTGATCAAGGCCGAGCTGGGCGACCGCTGGGGCAACCTGACCTACCGCAAGACGGCGCGCAACTTCGGGCCTTCGATGGCCATGGCCGCCCAGCTGACCATTGCCAGCGTGCACGGGGTGGTGGCCTTGGGTGAACTCGACCCCGAGGCCATCATCACGCCGGGCATTTTTGTGCAGCGCGTGCTGAAAATCGAGCGTGCCGCCACGCTGGGCGGCGGCTTCAAGACCGCCGTGGCCACCAGCGCCGGAGCCCGCGCATGAAGCGCTGGACACGCGACGAGATGGCCCGCCGCGTGGCGCGCGACATCCCGGACGGGGCGGTCGTCAACCTGGGCATCGGTCTGCCCACGCTGGTGGCCAACCACCTGCCGCTGCCGGGTTGGGCAGCCGACGCGGCGGACGGCCGCGAGGTCATGGTCCACAGCGAAAACGGCGTGCTCGGTGTGGGCCCGGCACCGGCACCGGGCGACGAAGATTACGACCTGGTCAACGCCGGCAAACGGCCGGTGACGCTGCTGCCCGGCGGCAGTTATTTCCACCACACCGACAGCTTCGCGATGATGCGCGGCGGCCATCTCGACATCTGTGTTCTGGGCGCATTCCAGGTCTCGGGCACCGGCGACCTGGCCAACTGGCACACCGGCGCGCCCGATGCCATTCCGGCCGTTGGCGGCGCGATGGACCTGGCCATCGGCGCGAAGCAGACCTTCGTGATGATGGAACACCGCACCAAGGACGGCGAGGCCAAGATCGTCGCCACCTGCAGTTACCCGCTGACCGGCGTGGCCTGCGTCAGCCGCGTCTACACCGACCTGGCTGTGCTGGCCATCACGCCGGCCGGCGTGCAGGTGTTGGAGATGGCCGACGGCTTGTCCCACGCCGATTTGCAGGCCGCCACCGCCGTGCCCTTGCTGCCCTTGTTGCCTTCGTTGCCTTCGAACCCCTGAACTTCAGCCCCGCGCTGCACCCGCCATGAACCCACACGCCTATATCTGCGACGCCATCCGCACCCCCTTCGGCCGCTACGGCGGCGCGCTGTCTGCGGTGCGCACCGACGACCTCGGCGCGCTGCCCATCAAGGCCTTGATGGCGCGCAACCCCAACGTCGATTGGGGCGCCGTCAGCGACGTCATCTACGGCTGCGCCAACCAGGCCGGCGAAGACAACCGCAACGTGGCCCGCATGGCGGCTTTGCTGGCCGGCTTGCCGGTGGGCGTGCCCGGCTCGACCGTCAACAGGCTGTGCGGTTCGGGCCTGGACGCGTTGGGCACGGCGGCGCGAGCCATCAAGGCCGGCGAAGCGCAACTGATGATTGCCGGCGGCGTGGAAAGCATGAGCCGCGCGCCTTTCGTGATGCCCAAAGCCGAAAGCGCGTTCTCACGCAGCAACGCGGTCTACGACACCACCATCGGCTGGCGCTTCGTCAACAAGCTGATGAAAGAGCTGCACGGCGTGGATTCCATGCCCGAGACCGCCGAGAACGTGGCAAGGGACTTTGGCATCGAACGGGAAGCGCAGGACCGCATGGCCCTGGCCAGCCAGACCAAGGCGCTGGCCGCGCAGCAAAGCGGCTACTTCGACAGCGAGATCGTGCCGGTGACGCTGGCGCAGAAGAAGGGCGATGCCATCGTCGTCAGCCGCGACGAGCACCCGCGTGCCACGTCACTGGAAGCGCTGGCCAAGCTGAAAGGCGTGGTGCGGCCTGAGGGCAGCGTGACGGCTGGCAACGCCAGCGGCGTGAACGACGGCGCCTGCGCCTTGCTGGTGGCCAGCGAAGCCGCAGCGGCCCGCCACGGCCTGACCCCGCGCGCGCGGATCGTGGGCATGGCCACGGCCGGCGTGGCACCGCGCATCATGGGTTTCGGCCCGGCGCCGGCCACCCGCAAGGTGTTGGAGCTGACCGGCATCAGCCTGGCGCAACTCGACGTGATCGA
>JANMZP010000275.1:0-3375 GCA_031383435.1 Betaproteobacteria bacterium
CAACGGCATCTACGCGGTGTTCACGCAACGCAAGCATTTGCCGCTGCGCGTGCGGCTGTGGATCGACTACATCAAGCTGCGCTTTGGCGACGCCAGCTACTGGGCGCAGGTGCCCGGTCCGGCCAACGCGCCGACATGAAAGAGGGGCGCCGCAGCGCCCCTCTTTTGCAGCCGCAGAACTTACTTCTTGGCGGCCGCCATTTCGGTTTCGCACTTCTTGATCGAGCTGGTCTTGGCCGCGCCGGCCAGCGCCTTGCCGTTCTTGTCCACGGCCTTGGCTTCGCAAGCCGCGCCGCCGGCTTCGGCGCCGCACTTCTTCATGAAGCTGGTCTTGGCGGCACCCGCCAGGGCCTTGCCGTTCTTGTCCACCGCCTTGGCTTCGCAGTCATTGGCGGCGTAGGCCTGGCTGGCGAACAGGCTGCAAGCGGCGATCAGTGCAGAGATCAGGGTCTTCTTCATGGAGGCTCCTCAACGGTGTGGATTGGCAACGCGCCGGCACCGATTTCAGCAGACTTTGGCCCTGTCGCACCCCGTGCTAACGCATGGGTTCGGCCGGCCCTGTGCAACGCAGGGCTAGAGGATCCGTCGCGGATGGGCCAGTGTCTCGTGGGCCGCATGCAGCCGCCGCACCAGCACGCCGATGAAGGCCTTGTCGAAGAGCGCCCGCGTGGGCAGCGACAGCAGGGCCATGGTCTCGGGCGTGAAGGCCAGCGTGGTGGCCTGCTGGGCGACCAGGATGTCCACCGTGTGCAGGCGCAATTCGGGGCTGGGTGCCAGGTAGGCCATCTCGCCCACCGAGGCACCCGCGCCCAGCGAAGCCACCGACTTGCCATCTCGGTAAACCTCCACCTGGCCCTGCGTGACGATGTGGAAGGCCTTGCCTTCCTCGCCCTTGCGGAACAGCGCGTGGCCGTAGGCGTGGCGCTGCCAACGGCCGCGCCGCACCACTTCCCACAACTCCACGTCGCCGAACTCGGTGAAAAAGGCCAAAGAACGCAGCAGCGTGTAGCGCTCGGAATCCAGCACCTCCTGCAGCGGGCCGCGCAGCACCTGGTCGTTGGCGCTCAGTGCTGACAAGGCCTGCGCGAATTCGTCCCAACTGGCGGGTCGCCGCTTGCGGTCCTTGGCCAGGCAGCGTTCGATCAGCCCCTGCAAGTCGCCCGGCACGCCCTCGCGCAGCGCAGACAACGCCGGCGGCGTGCTGCGGAAGATCTGCTGCACGATGGCCTGCTGGTGCAGCGCGTCGTAGGGCGGCCGCCCGGCGATCAGGTGGTAGAGCACCGCGCCCAGCGAGTACATGTCGGCGCGGCAGTCCAGCACGTCGCCGTCCAGTTGCTCGGGCGACATGTAGGCCAGCGAGCCGACGCGGTAAATCTGGGTGTGCTCGGCGGCCATGTTGAAGACGCTGCCGAAATCGGTCAGCTTGACCTCGGTGATCTGGTCGCCGTCCATCTTCAACAGCAGGTTGGCCGGCTTCACGTCGCGGTGGATCAGGCCTTGGCGGTAGCAGTAGCTCAGCGCCATCGCGCACTTGAAGCCGACTTCCAGGATCTGCGCCACGGGCAGCAGGTTGTCGGCGCGGCAGAAACGCCGCAGCGTCACGCCTTCGACGACTTCCATCACCAGGTAAGAGGCATCGCCATCGGGCACGGCGTCCAGGATCTCGACCACATTGGGGTGGTGCAGGCGGCCGACCAGGGCTGCTTCGGCGGCGAAGAAACGCTGCTGGAAATGGGCCTCGCGCGAATCGGCCAGCAGGCCCGGGCGCACGCGCTTGATGGCCACGTCGTGGCCGCGGAAAGGGTCCCAGGCCAGGAAGACTTCGCTGGTCGAACCCTCACCCAATTTGGCCTTTACGCGGTACTTGCCGATCACGGCTGGCAGGGCCGGCGTGACGGGTACAGCAGGAGTTGGGGCAATGAGGCTCAAGGGCATGGGCGTGTCGCTTGCCCACGCGGGCCCGCTCGCCGGGGTTGGCGGGCACGGGCCTGAGCGTGGGTCGGGCATGGGTCAGACGCCGCTGTGGGGTGGCGTCCTCTCTGCCCGGTTATCGGCCGGCGGCCGAGCGGCCTGAGGCGGTGAAGGCCAAAAGTAGAATCTGGCCATGATCCAAGTGAAACAAGACTTGTCAGCGGCGCTGCAAAGAGCCTTGCAGGCCGTGGTGACCGAGCTGGCCGGTGACGGTGGCGCTGGCGGCTTGACCGCGCCGGTGGCCGCTTTCGAGTCGCCCAAGCAGGCCGCGCACGGCGACCTGGCCATCACCGCGGCGATGCCGCTGGCCAAGCTGCTGAAGAAGAACCCGCGCGAAGTGGCCACGCTGCTGGTGGCCGCGCTGAACGCCCAGCCGGCCGTGCAGCGCTGGGTGCAGGCGCTGGACATCGCCGGTCCCGGCTTCATCAACCTGCGCCTGGCAGCGGCCGCCAAGCAGGCCGTGGTGACCGAGGTGCTGGCCCAGCGCGAACAATTCGGCCGCCAGCCGGCCAACGGCCAGCGCGTGATGGTCGAATTCGTCTCGGCCAACCCCACCGGCCCGCTGCACGTGGGCCACGCCCGGCAGGCGGCGCTGGGCGACGCCCTCTGCTCGCTGTTCCAGAGCCAGGGTCGCACGGTGACCCGGGAGTTCTATTACAACGACGCCGGCGTGCAGATCGCGACCCTGGCCCGCAGCACGCAGTTGCGCATCCAGGGCGTCAAGCCGGGCGACCCGGCCTGGCCGACCGATCCGGAAAATCCGGACAGCAAGAAGTTCTACAACGGTGCCTACATCCAGGACATCGCCGACGCCTTCATGCGCCGGGAAACCGTCACCGCCGACGACCGCGCGTTCACTGCCTCGGGCCAGTCCGACGACCTGGACAGCATCCGCCAGTTCGCCGTGGCCTATCTGCGCCATGAGCAGGACCTGGACTTGCGGGTCTTCGGCTTGAAGTTCGACAACTACTTCCTGGAAAGCAGCGTCTACGCCAATGGGGCGCTCGACAGCGTGGTGCAACGCCTGGTCGCCAGCGGCAAGACCTACGAAAAGGACGGGGCGCTGTGGTTCCGCTCCACCGACTACGGTGACGACCAGGACCGGGTGATGCGCAAGTCCGGCGACGGCAGCTACACCTACTTCGTGCCGGACGTGGCCTACCACCTGAACAAGTTCGAGCGCGGCTACCGCCAGGTCATCAACGTGCAGGGCAGCGACCACCACGGCACCATCGCCCGCGTGCGGGGCGGCCTGCAGGCCGTCTCCGAAACATCGGGTGCGGGCATCCCGCCGGGCTACCCCGACTACGTGCTGCACAAGATGGTGACGGTGATGAAGGGCGGCGAAGAGGTCAAGATCTCCAAGCGCGCCGGCAGCTACGTCACGCTGCGCGACCTGGTCGA
>JANMZP010000285.1:0-2232 GCA_031383435.1 Betaproteobacteria bacterium
AGACGGCGAAGAGACCAACTACATCACCGCCACGCTGGGCGTGTACCTGAGCCTGTACAACGTCTTCCAGAGTCTGCTGGCGCTGCTGGGCATCTTCGGCGGCGAGCGCGACTGATCTGCGCCTGCTAACCATCGACATCAACGGGGCCTGCGGGCCCCGTTTTCATGGGCGCGCTACTGCGTCGCGCTCGAACACCGCCATCGACTCCACATGCGCCGTATGCGGGAACATGTTCACCACCCCGGCATGCGTGCAGCGGAAGCCGGCTTGATGTACCAAGAGCCCGGCGTCACGCGCCAAGGTGCCGGGGTTGCAACTGACGTAGACGATGCGCCGCGGTGGCACCCAGCCCCCGCGCGGCGCCTGGTGCAGCTCGGCCACGGCCTTGACCAGTGCGAAGGCGCCTTCACGCGGCGGGTCAATGAGCCAGCGCTCGGCATGGCCGTTGGCGATCACGCTGTCGGCATCAATCTCGAAGAGGTCTCGCGCCGCAAAACTGGTCTGCGCGGCCAGGCCGTTGAACGCCGCGTTCTCGCGGGAGCGTTCGACCAGCGACTCACTGCCTTCGATGCCGAGCTCCTCGCGCGCACGCGTCGCGATCGGCAGAGTGAAGTTGCCCAGGCCGCAGAACCAGTCGATGACGCGTTCGTGAGGTTGCGCATCGAGCAGCCGCAGCGCACGGGCGACCAGCGCGCGGTTGATCTGGTGGTTGACCTGCGTGAAATCGGTGGGCTTGAACCGCATCGTGATGCCGAACTCCGGCAAGCGATACGACAGGTCAGGCAGAGTCGGGTCGAGCGGATGCACCGTCGCCGGGCCCTGCGGTTGCAACCACCACTGCACCTGGTGCAGCGCGGCAAAATCACGCAGCCGCTGCAGGTCAGCCGCCGTCAGCGCCTGCAAATGTCGCAACACCAGCGCGGTGCTGTCGTCACCGACGGCCACCTCGATCTGCGGCAGCCGATCGCGCTGGTCCATGCCCTCGATCAGCGTGGCCAGGGGCGCCAGCAGATCGCTCAGGTGGCGCGGCAGCACCTCGCAGCTGTCCATGTCGGCCACGTAGCTCGACTTGCGCTCGTGAAAGCCGACCAGCACCTTGCCCTTCTTGACGACATAGCGCACCGACAGCCGGGCGCGATAACGGTAGCCCCAGGCCGGCCCTTCGATCGGGCGCAGCAGCTGCTCTGCCTTGACCTTGGCAAGATGCCACAGCCCGTCTTCGAGTGCGCGCTGCTTGGTCGCGAGCTGCGAGCCCGCCTGAAAGTGCTGCATCTTGCAGCCTCCGCAGGTGCCGAAGTGGCGGCACTGCGGCACGACGCGCTGCGGGCTTTCACGACGCAAGGCGACCAGGGTCGCCTGCTCCCAGTTGGTCTTGCGGCGGAACACGTTGACCTGCACCTGCTCGCCGGGCAACGCCCCTTCGATGAAGACCACCTTGCCTTCGGCGTTGTGGGCCACACCCTGGCCTTCGAGGTCGAGCGACTCGACGCTCAACCATTCGGTGCTCGCCGTCGCCACGATCAGCGCGGTGGCAGCAGCTTCGCCGGATCGATGGGCTTGCCCAGCTTGCGGATCTCGAAGTGCAACTGCACCCGTTCGGCATCGGTGGAGCCCATCTCGGCGATCTTCTGGCCGCGGCGCACGGCCTGGTCTTCCTTGACCAGCAAGGTCTGGTTGTGCGCGTAGGCGGTCAGGTAGGTGGCGTTGTGCTTGACGATCACCAGGTTGCCATAGCCGCGCAGGCCGGAGCCGGCGTAGACCACGCGCCCATCCGCAGCGGCCAACACCGGATCGCCTGCCTTGCCGGCAATGGCCAGCCCCTTGCTCTTGACCTCGTCGAAGACGGTGGTCACCGGCCCGCTGGCAGGCCACATCCACGCCATGGCATCGTCGCCCTGCAGTGGCGCGACCGCTGCCACCGCAGCAGCAGGCGCAACGGCTGCTGGCGCGGCACTGGCGGCGCCATTGGCCGGCGACACGGCAGAAGCAGCGCTCGTTGCTGCCGAACCGGCCACCACAGGCGCCGATGCGGCGCGCGTTTCCAGCGGCTTGGGCTCCACCTTCGCGGCAATGACCGGACGAGCGCCAGTCGGCGCCGGATCGGTGCCCGGCGGGGCCACCCGCAGCACTTGGCCCACCTCGATCAGGTTGGGGTTGTCGAGCCCGTTCCAGCGCGCCAGGTCTTTCCAGTTCTGGCCGTTGTCGAGCGCAATGCGCACCAGCGTGTCAGA
>JANMZP010000046.1:0-8591 GCA_031383435.1 Betaproteobacteria bacterium
TTCAGCGCCGCTTCCATCGCGATCGGCAAACCGGTGCCGCGCGCGATGACGTACAGGCGCTCGGCCCTGTGCAGCACCGTCACGGCGGCGCCCCAGTCCTGCGCCCAGGCGCGCTGCAGGGCTGCGGGCAGATCGGCCAGCGCCGCGCTGAAGGCAGCGTCCTGTTCCCAGGCCGAAGCCAGCGCCGCGCCGGCCACACACTGTGCAATGAAGCTCTTGGTGGCGGCCACGCTCAGCTCGGGGCCGGCGTGCAGCGCGAAGCACTGCTTCGCGGCCAGGGCCAAGGGTGAAGCGGCGTCGTTGGCGAAGACCACGGTGCGCCCGCCCTGTTCGCCGATGTAGCGCAACGGCGCGACCAGGTCGGGGCTCTGGCCGGACTGCGAAAACGCCAGCGCCACCAGGCCGTCGCAGACCAGGCGGCTTTGGTACAGCGTGACCAGCGACATCGGCAGCGACGTGACCAGCCGCCCCAGCCGCGCCATCACCAGATAGGCCATGTAGTGGGCCGCGTGGTCGCTGCTGCCGCGCGCCACGGTCAGCAGGCTCAGCGGCGGACGGTGGCGCAATTCAGCGCCCAGTTCGGCGAAGGCAGCAGCCTCGGCCGCCAGCAAACGCGCGGCGACGGACGGGCCTTCTGCGGCCTCGTCGAACAGGCGCGAATTCATGCCAGGTCCTTCAGCGGCTCGCCTTCAACCCACACCTGCTGCAGGTGCAGCGTGGCGGCGTCCAGCACCACGATGTCGGCCACCGCGCCCGCCTGCAGGCGGCCGCGGTCGGGCAGGCGCAGGTAGTTCGCGGCGTGGGTGCTGACGCGGGCCGATGCGTCTTGCAAGCTCAGGCCGATGCCCACCAGATTGCGCAGCGCCTGGTCCATCGTCAGCGTGCTGCCGGCCAGCGTGCCGTCGGCCAGGCGCACGCCGCCCAGGCACTTGGTCACCGTCTGGCGGCCCAGGCGGTAGTCGCCGTCGGGCATGCCGGCGGCGGACGTGGAGTCGGTGACGCAGAACAAACCCGGTATCGCGCGCAGGGCGGCACGTATCGCACCGGGGTGCACATGCAGCAGGTCGGGAATGATTTCCGCGTGCTGCGCATGGGCCAGCGCCGCACCCACCGCACCGGGCGCGCGGTGGTGCAGCGCGCTCATCGCGTTGAACAGATGGGTGTAGCCGGTGGCACCTTGCTGCATGGCGTCGACGGCCTGCTCGTAGCTGGCACCGGTGTGGCCGATCTGCACCCGCATGCCGGCTTCGACCAGAGCCGGGATCAGCGCCAGCATGCCACTCACTTCGGGTGCCAGCGTCACCAGCTTGATCGTCGCGATGGCGTGCAGCGCCAGCACCTCGGCCAGACTGGGCGCACGGGCAAAGGCCGGCTGCGCGCCCAGCTTGTCGGGGCTGATGTAGGGGCCTTCCAGGTGCACGCCCAGCACCCGCGCAGCGCTGCGGTTGCGCTGTGCAATGGCCGGTGCCAGTGCATGCAGGGCGGCTTCGATATCGCCCAGCGGCGCGGTCATCGTGGTGGCCAGCAACGCGGTGGTGCCGTGGCGGGCGTGCAGGCGCGCCAGGGTCTGTGCGGCGTCGCCGGCGTCCATGGTGTCGGCACCGCCGCCGCCGTGCACGTGCAGGTCGATGAAGCCGGGCAGCAGCACGGGCGTGTGGCTGTCGGCCCGCACGGCGGCTTCGTCGACGGGCACGCCGCTGATGGGCCCGATGTGGCCGTCGGCGATGGCCAGCGTGCCGCGCACGAAGCCGGCCGGCGTGAGGATGTGGCCGCTCAGTGGGCGGTTCGAGCGCGTCGTCATGCGGCCGCCAGGGCCCGGCGCAAGAGCAGCAGCGCACCGTCGGCGCTGTCGCCGGCGGGGTTCACGAGTCGCGCGCGCAGGGCCTGCGGCCACCGCGCGGCCAGGCGGCTGCCGATGCTGCCATTCAGCACGATGGGCAGTTCGGATGCAGCGGCAGCCTGCGCGCTGATGGCCCCCGATGCGCCCAATCCGCAGGACGCGCCGCATGCATCGGCCAGGCGGGCCAGTTCGGCCGCAGCGCTTTGCAGCAGCGCCTCGGCCTGCGCGTCACCCTGCTCACTGGCCGCAAACACCAGCGGTGCCAGTTGCGCGCAGGCGTGCTGACCGGCCTGCGCCGACCAGGCCTGCACGGCGGCTGCGTCGGGGCCGATGACACCGGCCACGGCCGCCGACAGCGGCCCGGTCGGCGCGCGCCCGTCCAGCGCGTTCTGCAAGGCCCGCACGGCCTGCAAGCCGAGCCACGAGCCCGCGCCTTCGTCACCCGCCGGCCAGCCCCAGCCGCCGCAGCGGCGCACGCGGCCGTCGGCGTATTGCGCCGCCGCCACCGCGCCCGTTCCGGCCGAGACCACGATGCCCGGCCGCCCGGCGTGGGCACCGGCCAGTTGCGTGATGCCGTCGTTTTCCAGCAGGCCGATGGCGTAACCGGGGCTGACGGCCAGGAATTCGGCGCGCAGCGCGGCCACTTCAGCGCCGGCGAGACCCAGGCCCAGCGCCACGGTGGCGGGTGCCGGCCAGGACAGACCCGCTGCCTTGAATGCGGCGACGATGGCCTGCTGCACATGCCGCCAGGCTTGGTCGACCCCTTGCGACAAGCCCGAGGGCCCGGCCGAACCCTGGCCCAGCGTCTGCCCGGTGGCATCTTGCAGGCGGGCCCGGGTGCCGCTGCCGCCGCCGTCCACACCCACCCGGAACGGCAGCGCGGCGGCGCGGGCACGCTGCGCGGCGTTCAACAAGGGTGGGTTCACGTCGCGCGTCAGAGCGGGCTTCAGAACGGACGTCAGAACGGACGTCAGAACGGGATGTCGTCGTCCATGTCGTCAAAGCCGGTGGACGACTTCGCGGGCGGGCGCGGTGCCGGGGCGCTGCGGGCCGGGGACGCGGGGCGCGCGGCGGGGGCCGAACGCTGTTGCGGTTCGCCCATGTCGTCGCCACCACCACCCATGCCGCCACCGCCGCCGGCGTCACGGCCGCCCAGCAGTTGCATTTCGGTGGCCACGATGTCGGTGCTGTACTTTTCGACGCCGTCCTTGTCGGTGTACTTGCGCGTCTTCAGGCGGCCTTCGACGTAGACGGCGCTGCCTTTCTTCAAGTATTCGCCGGCGATTTCAGCCATCCGGTCGAAGAAGGTGACGCGATGCCACTCGGTCTCTTGCTGCTTTTCGCCGCTGACCTTGTCCTTCCACTGGCGCGTGGTGGCGACGGACACGTTGCACAGGGCTGAACCGCTGGGCATGTAGCGCACCTCGGGGTCTTTGCCGAGGTTGCCGACGATGATGACTTTGTTGACTGAGGCCATGGGCTGCTCCGGCAAGACGGTGTGAGGGATGGGATGACCCATTATCGCGCCGGGCCCTGCGGCGGCCGACACCCAGGAGCAGGCCTTCTTTCGGTGGCACCCGGCCGGGCGGGTGTCGGCGCAGGGCCCTCAAGTACGATCAGCCCACCCCATGTCTGCCGTGCTCACACCCCCGTCCGCCGCCGCTGCTTCCAAGTCGGAAACCGCCCCGCAACGCGTTCTGCACGAGGTCTTCGGCTACCCCGCCTTCCGCGGCGCGCAGCAGGGCATTGTCGACCACGTGGTGGCCGGCGGCGACGCCCTGGTGCTGATGCCCACCGGCGGTGGCAAGAGCCTGTGCTACCAGGTGCCGGCCATCGTGCGCCACCGCGCCGGGCAGGGCGTGGCGGTGGTGGTCAGCCCGCTGATTGCATTGATGCACGACCAGGTCGGCGCGCTGGACGAACTGGGCGTGCCGGCGGCCTTCCTGAATTCATCGCTCGACGGCGACGAGGCGCGGCGCGTCGAACGCGACCTGATGAGCGGCAAGCTGGTGATGTTGTACGCCGCGCCGGAACGCATCCTGACGCCGCGTTTCCTGGCCATGCTGCAGTCGCTGAACGAACGCGGCTTGCTCAGCCTGTTCGCCATCGACGAAGCGCACTGCGTCAGCCAGTGGGGCCACGATTTCCGCGAGGAATACCTCGGCTTGTCGGCCCTGCACGAGCAGTTCCCCGGCGTGCCGCGCCTGGCGCTGACGGCCACCGCCGACGACCACACCCGCGCCGACATCATCGAACGCCTGGCCTTGGAAGACGCCCGCGTCTTTGTCGCCAGCTTCGACAGGCCGAACATCCGCTACACCATCGTCGAAAAGGACGAGCCGAAGAAGCAGCTGCTGCGCTTCATCCGCGACGAGCACGAAGACGACGCCGGCATCGTCTACTGCCAAAGCCGCAAGAAGGTGGACGAGACCGCCGCCTGGCTGGCCGACGAAGGCCTGAATGCGCTGCCCTACCACGCCGGCCTGGACGCCGCCGTGCGCCGCAAACACCAGGACCGCTTCCTGCGCGAAGACGCCGTGGTGATGGTGGCGACCATCGCTTTCGGCATGGGCATCGACAAGCCCGACGTGCGCTTCGTGGCCCACCTGGACCTGCCGAAAAACATCGAGGGCTACTACCAGGAAACCGGTCGCGGCGGCCGCGACGGCCAGCCGGCCGACGCCTGGATGACCTACGGCCTGGCGGATGTGGTGAACCAGCGGCGCATGATCGACGAAAGCGAAGCCGGGGAAGACTTCAAGCGCCTGCAACGCGCCAAGCTCGACGCGCTGCTGGCGCTGGCCGAAGCCCACGACTGTCGCCGTGTGCGCCTGCTGGCCTACTTCGGCGAACCCAGCGCAGCCGGCTACCGCTGCGGGAACTGCGACAACTGCATCAACCCGCCTTCGACCTGGGACGCCACCGAAGCCGCGCGCAAGGCGCTGTCCTGCATCTACCGTTTCCGGCAGAACGGCGGCCAGCGTTTCGGCGCGGTGCACCTGATCGACGTGCTGCGCGGCAAGGCCACCGACAAGGTGGCGCAGTACGGCCACAGCAGCCTGTCGACCTTCGGCATCGGCGCCGATGTCAGCGACGCGCAATGGCGCCTGGTGCTGCGCCAGCTGATTGCCGCCGGCCATCTGCAAACCGAAGGCGAATTCAGCACCCTGGCGCTGGCCGACAGCGCGCGCGAGGTGCTGCGCGGCGAAGTGGCGGTGCGGCTGCGCGTGCCCAGCGAAACCAAGGCCCGTGGCAAGCCCAGCCGCAGCCGGGCTGCCGGCGGTGCCGGTGCGGCGGGCAACAGCGCCAGCAAGCCGCCGCCACTGCCCTTGGACAGCGGTGCCACGGCCTTGTTCGAAGCCCTCAAAGCCTGGCGCGGCGAGGTGGCGCGCGAGCACAACCTGCCGGCCTACATCGTCTTCCACGACGCCACGCTGGCCGAGATGGCGCGCGAACAACCGGCCACGCTGGACGCGCTGGCCGGCATCAGCGGCGTCGGCGCCAAGAAGCTGGAAGCCTACGGTGCCGAGATCCTGCGCGTGCTGGCCGGCGCGGCCTGAAGCGACCGGCCTGAACGCTTCCGCCAGGACGGCGGACGTGGGCCGCTGAAGGCGGGGCCTTATCATCGCGGGTTGCCTTCGTGAAACGCCACCATGTCGCGCCCTGACCCTGCAGTTCCCGCCAGCCCGCGCACGCCCTACCAGGAAGCGCGCAGTTTCAAGATCCGCGGCGCCCGCACGCACAACCTGAAGAACATCGACCTCGACATCCCCAAGCACGCGCTGGTGGTGATCACGGGCTTGTCAGGTTCCGGAAAGAGCAGCCTGGCTTTCGACACCCTGTACGCCGAAGGCCAGCGCCGTTACGTGGAAAGTCTGAGCGCCTACGCGCGGCAGTTTCTGCAGCTGATGGACAAGCCCGATGTCGATGTCATCGAAGGCCTGAGCCCGGCCATTTCCATCGAGCAGAAGGCGACCAGCCACAACCCGCGCAGCACGGTGGGCACGATCACCGAGATCCACGACTACCTGCGCCTGCTGTACGCCCGCGCCGGCACGCCCTACTGCCCCGACCACGACGTGCCGCTGCAGGCGCAAAGCGTCAGCCAGATGGTCGACGCCGTGCTGGCCCTGCCCGAAGACACCAAGCTGATGGTGCTGGCACCGGTGGTGCGCGACCGCAAAGGCGAATTCGTCGAACTGTTCGAGGACATGCAGGCGCGCGGCTATGTGCGCTTTCGCGTCGGCAGCGACGGCCACAGCGGCGCGGTGGTGGAAGCCGAAGCGGTGCCCAAGCTGCAGAAGAACCAGAAGCACGACATCGATGTCGTCATCGACCGTTTGAAGACGAAGCCTGACGTGAAGCAGCGCCTGGCCGAGAGCTTCGAAGCCAGCCTGCGCATCGCCGACGGCCGCGCCATTGCGCTGGAAATGGACACCGGCAAAGAGCATTTGTTCAGCAGCCGCTTCGGCTGCCCGGTGTGCAGCTATTCGCTGAGCGAACTGGAACCGCGCCTCTTCAGCTTCAACAGTCCGGTGGGTGCCTGCCCGTCTTGTGACGGCCTGGGCCAGGTCACGGTTTTCGACCCCGAGCGCCTGGTCGCCTTCCCCAGCCTGAGCCTGGGTGCCGGTGCCATCAAGGGCTGGGACCGCCGCAACAGCTACACGTTCACGCTGCTGGAGACCGTGGCCGCGCACTGCGGCTTCAACATCGAAACGCCCTGGGAAGACTTGCCGGCCAGCGCGCAGCAGGTGCTGCTGTACGGCTCGGGCACCGACGAGATCGAATTCGTTTACCAGGCCGACGGCCCCAGCAAGACCGGCAAGGGCAAGGCCCGGGCGGTGAAGCGCAAGCATCCCTTCGAAGGAATCATCCCCAGCTTCGAACGCCGCCTGCGTGAAACCGATTCGGCCGCCGTGCGCGACGAGCTGACGCGCTACCAGGCCGCCAAGCCCTGCCCCGACTGCCACGGCACCCGCTTGCGCCGCGAGGCCCGCCACGTCTTCCTGCAGCACGCCGACAACACGTCTTCCGGCGTGAAGGGCAAGCCCATCTTCGAGGTCGAACACGACACCCTGGCGCACGCGCTGACCTATTTCGAAAGCATGAAGCTGATCGGCGCCAAGGCCGAGATCGCCGACAAGATCGTGCGCGAGATCCGCAGCCGCCTGCGCTTCCTGAACGACGTCGGCTTGAACTACCTGAGCCTGGACCGCGGCGCCGACACGCTGAGCGGCGGCGAGGCCCAGCGCATCCGCCTGGCCAGCCAGATCGGCAGCGGCCTTTCCGGCGTGATGTACGTGCTGGACGAGCCCAGCATCGGCCTGCACCAGCGCGACAACGAACGGCTGATCGGCACGCTGCAGCACCTGCGCGACCTGGGCAACAGCGTGCTGGTGGTGGAGCACGACGAAGACATGATCCGCGCCGCCGACCACGTCGTGGACATGGGCCCCGGCGCCGGTGTGCATGGCGGCCAGGTGATGGCGCAAGGCACGCCGCAAGAGGTGGCCGACAACCCCGAATCACTCACCGGCAAATACCTGGCGAACGTGCTGCGCATCGAAGTACCCAAGCGCCGCCGCGCGGCCAGTGGCTTCGGCGCTGCGCCCTTCCGCCTGGGCATCGTCAACGCGCGCGGCCACAACCTGCGCGGGGCCGACGGCCAGGGCGTCAGCGTGGAGATCCCGGTCGGCCTGCTGACCTGCGTGACCGGCGTCAGCGGCAGTGGCAAGAGCACGTTGATCAACGACACGCTGTACACCGCCGTGGCCCGCAAGCTGTACCAAAGCCACGCCGAACCGGCACCGCACGAGCGCATCGACGGGCTGGAGAACTTCGACAAGGTCATCAACGTCGACCAGAGCCCCATCGGCCGCACGCCGCGCAGCAACCCGGCCACCTACACCGGCCTGTTCACCCCCATCCGCGAACTCTTCGCCGAAGTGCCGGCCGCCCGCGAACGCGGCTACGGCGCGGGGCGCTTCAGCTTCAACGTCAGCGCGGCCAGCGGCGGCGGGCGTTGCGAGGCCTGCGAAGGCGACGGCGTGATCAAGGTCGAGATGCACTTCCTGCCCGACATGTACGTGCCCTGCGACGTGTGCCACGGTGCGCGCTACAACCGCGAAACGCTGGAGATCTTCTACAAGGGCAAGAACATCACGCAGGTGCTGGAGTTGACCGTCGAAGATGCCTACGCCTACTTCAACGCCGTGCCCAACCTGGCGCGCAAGCTGCAGACGCTGCTGGACGTGGGCCTGGGCTACATCCGCCTGGGCCAGGCCGCGACGACCTTGTCGGGCGGCGAAGCGCAGCGCGTGAAGCTGGCGCTGGAACTGAGCAAGCGCGACACCGGGCGCACGCTGTACATCCTGGACGAACCCACCACCGGCCTGCACTTCCACGACGTGGGCATGCTGCTGAAGGTGCTGCACCAGTTGCGCGACGCCGGCAACACCATCGTCGTCATCGAACACAACCTGGACGTCATCAAGACCGCCGACTGGGTCATCGACATGGGCCCTGAAGGCGGCGCGGGTGGCGGGCTGGTGGTGGTGGCCGGCACGCCCGAAGACGTGGCGGCGCACGTGGGCAGCCACACGGGGCGGTTCTTGAAGGCCTTGCTGCCGGCGGTCTTGCCGGTCGAGGTGGGCTGAGGCCGGCTCCACGGGCACCATGAAAACGGCCCCGAAGGGCCGTTGTGCATGCGGCGCCTGAATGGCTTGAGGCAGCACGAGGCGCTGTACAGCGC
>JANMZP010000294.1:0-1990 GCA_031383435.1 Betaproteobacteria bacterium
CTACGAAGCACTGGCCTGGCGCTACGGCCGGCCGATGGTGGAAGGCGGGGTCTACTTCCGGCGGCTGGAGGTGCTGCAGGACGCCATCGTCGGCCCGCTGTTCATCGCCCACCTGCTGGGCTTCAACGCGGCGGCGAAGTCGCTCGGCCCCTGGCTCTTGCGCCACGCCAGCGCCATCCGTTGGGCCGCCGGCGCCTCGTTCACGCTGTACCTGTGCCACATGCCCATCGCGCAATTCCTGCTGGCCTGCTCACCCTGGCCGGCCAGTGACCCGCGCAGCCGCGCGCTGGTCTTCACTGGCACCTTGATCGCGGTTTTTGTGTTCGCCGAATTCACCGAGCGGCGCAAGAACGCCTGGCGCAAGGGATTCGAATTTCTGCATGCACGCCTGTTCGCCCGCGACCCATCCCGGTCGCACAGCCCCCAACCACCGAGATGACCCACAACCGCCCGCAACGCCATTTCGTTGCCATCGCCGAAGCCCCACGCTGGTGGGTGGCCGTGGCCATCGGCCTGATCGCGGCCGCAGCCCATTTTTTTCACGGCACGGCGCTGGCCCACACGGTGCTGCTGCAGTCCTTCAACTGGGTCTTCGACTTCGACGCTTCGCGCTTCGTCGGTGGTTGGTGCCAGGCCGGTGCCGACGTGGCGCGCGACATGGACCTGTCCTTCATCGCCCGCCACGCACTCGGCCTGGCCACACGGCCGGTCTGCCTGGCCCTGCTGCCGCTGACTGGCACGCCCGAACTGGCCTTGATGGCGCTGACCGCGCTGTGCGCCGGCCTGGCTGCCGCGCTGGCTTACGGCCTGGCCGCCGCGTTTTGTGCGGCCGAGTTCGACCGCGTGCTGCTGGCGCTGGGCTACGCGCTGTCGGTGCACCCCCTGCTGCTGGGCCTGATCCCTGAAACCTATGGCTTCGCCTTGATGGGCATCGGTTTGCACTGGGTCTTGCTGGCGCACGGCAAGGCCGACCCCTTGCAGCCTGGCGTGTGGGGCCGGGTGTCGCTGTTCCTGAACATGGGCTTCACGGTGACGAACGCGGCGCTCAACGGCCTGTCTTCGGCCGTGCTGGCCTGGCGGCGCGTGGGCTGGCGGCCTTGGCTGGCCTTGGAAGTGCGCACCTGGCTTGTCGCCGGCGGCGCGCTGGCCGCTGTGTTGATCGCCAGCGCCGCCCTGTTCACGCCCGAACTGCTGACCCAATTGGGCGCGGCACCGCAGCGGGTGTGGTGGACGGTCAACATCAACCGCGGCGAGCCGGCCTCATTGCTGATGGTGGTGGTGACCTTCGTGCTGTACAGCTTCGTGGCGCCGGTGCTGACGGTCATCGACCTGCCGGCACCCGACCTGCACCCGATGCTCGATTTCCGCCGCTTCCAGTTCAGCGCCGTGGGTTGGGCGGCGTTGACGCTGTGGACCGTGGCCCTGGCGGTCAGCGTGCGCCTGGCATGGCAGAGCAGCGCGATGCGACGCCTGCTGGGCGTGGCGGCCTTGTGGCTGCTGATGAACACCGTGCTGCACGCCTACTGGCAGTACCGCGGCAGCGTCTACCTGTACGGCGCGCACACCAGCTTTGCGTTGTTTGCCGTGCTGGCCATGGGCTACGGTTGCGCGCTGCAGCGCTATTCGGCTGGCCGGGTGCGGCTGTTCGCGGCCTTGCTGGTGGTCCTGACCGCCGTCAACAATACTGGCATCTATGTCGAGATGATTCGCTTCCTGCGCCAACAAGCCCTGCCGCCCTGATGCCAGTGCCCTATGACTGCACCCGACCACCCAACTGAGATCACCGACGCCCTGCTGACCCCGGCCGATGTCGCCGGGGTGGCGCGTGCGCTGTACACCCGGGGCTCGCCCGTGATGCGGGCCATGCAGCACTACCGACCCTACATCTCGCCTTTCGAGATCCTGCTGCAGTCCGTGCCGCCCGGCAGCCGGGTGCTCGACATCGGCTGTGGCGGCGGGCTCTTTCTGGGTCTGCTGGCCCGCACCGGGC